>NZ_BAVR01000030.1 GCF_000521465.1 Acetivibrio straminisolvens JCM 21531 | reverse complement strand
TGCAGTATTTTAAAACTGACAAGGAGGATCAAAAGAATGGATGCTCAGATTGAGGGCAAAGTAAATGAATTAAATTCAACAGAAGAGACTGAAAAAATATATTCAAACTTTATTCAGGATATTATTGACGAGGACAATAGAACGAATAGATACGGCAGGAGAGTGCATACAAGGTTTCCGCCGGAACCTAACGGTTATCTTCATATAGGACATGCCAAGTCAATATGCCTTAATTTTGGAATTGCAGAGCAGAACGGCGGCTTGTGCAATTTGAGATTTGACGATACCAATCCTTCGAAGGAAGACACAGAATATGTCGAATCCATAAAAGCTGATGTTAAATGGCTTGGATTTGACTGGGAGGACAGATTGTTCTATGCATCCGATTATTTTGACAAGTTGTATGAGTACGCAATTCAGCTGATTAAGATGGGAAAGGCTTATGTTTGCGACTTGAGTGCCGATGAGATAAGGGAATACAGAGGTACTTTGACAGAGCCCGGCAGGGAAAGTCCGTATCGCAACAGAAGTGTTGAAGAGAACCTGGATTTGTTTATTAGAATGAAAAACGGTGAATTTGAGGACGGTTCAAGAGTGCTGAGAGCAAAAATAGACATGGCATCTCCCAATCTCAACATGAGGGACCCGGTAATTTATAGAATTATGAAGGCTCATCATCACAGATCCGGTGACAAGTGGTGCATTTATCCGATGTACGATTTTGCCCATCCCATATCCGACTCCCTTGAGGGGATAACCCACTCTATTTGTACACTGGAGTTTGAGGACCACAGGCCGCTATACAACTGGTTTATAGAAACTTTGAATATGGAGTGCAAGACCCGCCAGATTGAGTTTGCCCGTCTGAACTTGAATTATACTGTGATGAGCAAACGAAAACTGTTAAAACTTGTGCAGGAAGGGCACGTGAGGGGATGGGATGACCCGAGAATGCCTACTATATCGGGTCTTAGAAGGAGAGGATATACTCCGTCGTCTATAAGGAATTTCTGTGCCCGCATAGGAGTTGCCAAGAGCAACAGTACCGTCGATATATCGCTCCTTGAACACTGCATTAGGGAGGAACTTAATGAAAAGGCTCAAAGAGTAATGGCGGTACTAAGACCCTTAAAGCTTGTTATCGACAACTATCCCGAGGGAGTGGTTGAGGAGTTTGAGGTTCAGAACAATCCCGAGGATCCCGATTCGGGAACCAGGAAAGTGCCTTTTTCACGGGTTCTTTATATTGAGCAGGATGATTTTTGCGAGAACCCTCCAAAGAAGTATTTCCGTCTGGCTCCCGGACAGGAGGTCCGACTTAAGAGCGCATATATAGTAAAATGTGTGGATGTTGTAAAGGATGAAAAAACAGGTGAAATAATTGAAGTACACTGCACCTATGATCCAGGGTCCAGGGGAGGAAATGCTCCTGACGGGCGCAAGGTGAAGGGGACCATTCACTGGGTTTCGGCAGACCATGCCATTGATGCAGAGGTGCGTCTGTATGACCATTTGTTTACTGTGCCAAATCCCGGTGCCGATGAAAATGTTGACTTTATTGAAGAGTTAAATCCAAATTCATTGGAAGTATTAAGTTCATGCAAGTTGGAGCCGGGACTTGCCGGTGCAAAACCAGGAGATATGTTCCAGTTCCTCCGTTTGGGATATTTCTGTGTTGATGCTGTGGATTCAAAAGAGGGGGCACTGGTATTTAACAGAACGGTATCCCTTAAGGACACTTGGGCAAAGATTGCAAATAAAGACTAAAGAAATGAAGTTTTGAAGATGAGAGAATTAAAAGCGAGGAAGCTTTGAGCTTGCCCCGCTTTTTTTAATAGACAAATTTAGATTTAGAAAGTAAAGAATTCATATCTTCTTGTCCACTCTTGAGTTTTCCCCGGTGCAATATCTACATTTATAAATATTTCCGGACTTACAACATGGGTAGTACCCCATACCGCAACTTTTGAAATCTCAAATTCACTGTATTCTCTGATACCGACTCTTTCGGGTTCATATACCAATTCCCAATAATGCTGCCGTACTGATTCAAAGCCTTCTATTTGGCAGTAGAAATCACCTTTGGGCACGAAGTTCCATCGAATTTCATTCCCTTTTATGTTCATTACTTCAGGTATTTCTATGGGTTTGATATCATAGGGGAATTTCAGTACAAATCCGTCTCCAATCCTGTTGTTGTTTACGGAAAAAAAGTTGTGACAGTACTCTTCGGTTTTTATTGATTTGCTTCCCACGTTTTTAAGACAATAATCGACGGTCAGTATATTGTCTTTTAGAGTGACAGCCTTGGTCATTTTGACGGCATACCCGTTGCAATCTACAGGCTCCACATCGAATACCACAGCATTAGCATCCATTGAAATCTTGACGGGAAAAGGCTCAACTTCATATTTGTCAAAGAAGAAGTAATCCGACTCATCCGGACGGGTCAAAAGACCGGTTCCGAGCTTCGGAAACTTTTCTTGAGGTTTTGCCTCATCGTAGCCTATGGGGGTATTTATTCCAAACTCATTGCATAACCCGAAGCCGCCGGAGCCTTGGCCGGGAATCTCGGATTCGGGCACGCAAAAGGAGTATTTGTTGTCTAATACTATTTTGGTGATAAAAGCAGTCCAATCAAAACGGGAACCGTTGTATACCGAGCCCGGATGGGCGATTTGGACACTCAATCTGCCGCTTTCCAAATTTATATGCTTATTTGATGTATTGCTCATGTGTGTTTTGAACCTCCTGATAAATAATATATCCGTATTTTAACACAAAAATGCAAGTTAAAAAACATAAAGTGGGTAGCTTATGGAAACTATTTTTTATTTTTAAAAATATTATTACAGCCATAATTACAGCAACTAAGCAAATCGAAATATTAAAAATCAGTTTATAATCGTATTTTGGCGGATTTTCAGTGGCTTTCGGCGGTTCCCCGATAATCTCCTTGATGTTTAAAATATCATATCCTTCATCTAAAATATACTCTCTGTAACTTGAGATGTCATAGCTTTTTGGAGTTGAAATTTCGTTGCTGCCAAACTTGAGAACATACTCCTTTGAACTCGAACCTTCGAATACCAGCTCATCAAACAGATATTTCACTTCAATTCCCTGTATGTTTATGGGTTTGTCGTCTTTATTGTTTATTACCAACTCAGAAGTATCCGAGTCAACTTTATAGTGTTCTACGGGAAGGGTCAAGTCGGTGTACTGCGTGTCATTGAAATTAAGATTGTAAAGGGTCTTGGATGCCCTGCCGTCAAAACTTACTTCTCTTTTAAAAGTGCTGTCTGTTTTTAATGTAATGCCGGTAAGTTTCAGGTTTTTTAACCCATTGATTTTTACCACAGTTTTATTTTCTTGCTCAAGAACGGTGTATTCGGGATTAATGGTTTCCGAAAAATATTCTTTTTCGTGATAAACTATATTATATCTTAGTTCCACTGACGAAAAAGAAATTTTTTCTAGATTGTTTGGTATTTTAAAACGATAATGGGTGTACTTTTTTACGGTATCAAAGTTTATTTCAAGTTTCTTGATGCCGTCTACATTATACAGAATATCGTCCTGAACCTTTTCCCAATTGATATTGTCGTAGCTTCCGAGGATTTCTACTCTTTTTGCAAAGCCATCCTTGCCGGTTTTTATTTCAATGGAGGTTGCGATGACATCTTCATCGGGAAGATTTTCGACAGTATAGTCAAAGTAATAATCCTCGCCTTTTACAAAGGAGTTGACAAGATTCATTGTGTAGCTCTTTTTTGCTTCGAATTCGCTTTCTGCAAAGCTGTTTATAAAATAGGGAACAGGTTCGCCGTTTTCGTCATAGAGTACAAGGTCTGCCATGTTTGAGCCGATATTGTTGTATATTCTGGGCGTGAGCCGAATAGCCTTATACTTTTTACTTCCCGCATTTTCAATACGGGCAGTGTAAGCAAAGTCAAGGGCATACACACTTGAGCTAAAGAGAACAACAAACAAAACTATACTAATTAGTGCTTTTTTTATCATCGGGCATTACCTCACATAAATTTTCTAATTTTTTATTGAAATACTGATATACAAAAGATATTGCCAAGAGTACTATACCAAACACAAAGTAGGACAATATCCTATAACCCTGGGTCAAGAAAGCAAGGTCGATAATAAAAAGTTTTGCTACCGAAAGTATGGACATGGCAAGACCAAAGCGACGTATAAATACATATCTTCTGCCAAATCCGAATATTATCCACGCAAGGGCTGTGGCAAGATAAATAATACTTATTACTGCATTGTTGAATTCAAGTCCGTATTGGGTTATTAGATTTTGTGTCAGTATTATTACAAAGTAAAGAGATATTACAAGAGGATACCATTCAATACCCAGCTTGCGCTCTATTACGAAATACAATATCAAATCCCTTGCCGCAAGAATAGACAGAAAAGCTATTATAGCAAGCTCCAAGGTTCCGACAATGCTGATTGGCAAAGGCATTTGGTTAATATACCCTTTTACAGGTGAAGTGAAGTTTAAGGAAAAGAGGGTCAGCAATGCCAAAGTATATATTGTGATGGAAATGCCTTTTATAACATTGTCACACAAAATCTTTATCCTTGGAAGGTATATGCCACCAGGAAGCTTGTAAGAATCATTGCCGAAACAATCATATAATTTAAATTAAAGCCGGTGTCCTCAATAAACCCGTATAAAAATGGTCTTAGTTCGTTGTTGATTACATATAGCAGAAAGATTAAGAGATTTATGGATGAAGCGTATTTAAACAGTTTTGATGCATCGTCTGCCAGATTTTTTTTGTATATGAGAGTCCCAAGGACGATAATGCTGCCTAAAGTTATTGCAAAATATTTCAAGGTGAAGAGAGAATCTCGATACAGCAGCACATCGAAGCATATAAAGGTCCACAGGCAAAGGAGTGAAATTGCAACTCCCGCTTTTTTAAAGCCTTTCATTTCTTTGCATATACCGTAGGAAAGCAGAGCAATACCTTCAATCAGCCAGCCCAAAGACAGCCATACTTTTCCGAATTGGAAAGGTATTATCAATACGACAAAAGTGAGTCCCGTGAGATAAAACAGTGTAGTAACTTTCTTTTCCTTTGCCATGTTTCTTTCAATAAACCTTCCCAGCGACAAATAAATAATTGAGAAGGCGAGGGCAAGAACTCCGGTAAAGTCTCCGAGGTTGGACGCATAAAATGCCCAGTAAAGAAGAAGGCTGCTGACAAAGGTGTTTAACGACAACAGCACAATGTCAGAAGCTTTAAAACTAAGTTTTTGCTTGAAGGTTCCTGCTATAGGGATAAGAGTATAGATTACAAAGGCGAATAAAATATAAATTATGGTTATAATGGAGTTGTAAGAAAATTCGCGTGTTGTGAAAAGTCCGCCGAACATTGTTGATGATATATATATGGAACCTATAACGTTTAACACAAATCCTATATATGCCGTTACAATCCATTTTCTATTGACAGATATAATAAGTGCCAAAATATTCAGGATGACAAAGTAAACCATGGCACCATAAACTATTACGTCGTTGCCGGCTATGGAGAAGATGGGGAGGTATCCTCCAATCAGTGCAAAAGCCGATATGGTTTGGGAATTGTACCGCTGCGAAAGCACAAAAGCCCCTGCGGTTATAAGGATACACAATCCCAAAGCGGGATACATTCCCAGTATATTGAACTGGAAGTAACTAAGGGAAAGAGCTACATACAATACTGCAATACCTCCGCTGGTTATACCCAATGAAAAGACATTGGGTTTTTTGCGGTTTAATATTTCACCGGCTATAAGCAGCACAATACCGACTGCAAAGGTAAAGACACTCTTTAAGGGGTCCGGCAGCCTGAAATATGTAAATTGTGATGCTGTGATTACTCCTATAATGAGCAAAAATATACCCAGCTTGTTGAGGATATTAAGCTATAAGGGATTCGATATTGTTTTGCTTTGCCCGGGCTTTTATTTCCTCTTCCGTAACTTGCTCTTGCTTTAGCTGGGCAAGGCCTTCGTTTCTTCTTTCACTGAAGGCTCCCGATTGCCGCATAATTTCTTGGCGGGCCTCGGTTACTTTAACATTAAGGAGGTTTCGCAGTTCTTCAAGCTTTACAAAAATTTCATCCTGAAGGTTTACTCTGTTGGCCCTAAGTACTCTTGTCATTTCATCTATGCGTCTTTTTACCGACAGCTCAAATCTTGCCAGTCTGTTCATTTCCCCTTCAACATGCGCTTTAAAGTAAGCATCCATTCTTTTTTCTGCTGAGTTTAAAATACTGATTTTTTCGTTGTAAAACTGTTCGTATAATATATTTCTCAGATTTTTGTTTTCTACAGAGAGCTTTTCGTTTTCGCTTTCCTCCTTCTTAAGGCTCAATTTATATTTTTCGAGCTCTTCTTTTAATTTTTGGTTTTCTTTTACAATATCGTTGGCTTCGATGTTGGAAACTTCATTTTCGAGACTTGAGAGGATTTCTTTTTGCTTTGCTATAATATTTTTTAAGTTATTCACCATTGAAATTCGCCCCCTTTTTAAACGTATTATTAACACTGGCCAACAATCAAATTCTATAGAACTTTGCACTTATTCTACCATATCTAAGTATTATATGGCAATTATTATATTATGTATTGATTTATAATGCTTTTGAGGTTTTTCGCCGGATTCTGTTTTAGAAATTGAACTTTTGAGTAAAAAAAATTGAAATTGCATTTAAAATCCCAACTGAAAAAATGCATGTCTTACGAATAAATAACGCAAAGGGGAAATTTGGGGCAATAAGTCGTAGAAACATGCTTTATCTCAGAATTCGTAACTTTCTATGTTGAATTAAGTATAAGTAGGGGGTGAGATTAAGCAATTTCAGTCTGCAAAATTACATATTCTCAAAAAGAATTAATTGTGTTTTAATAAAAAGGGGGGATGAATTAAGGGTATATTTTGTTGAATTTTCCAAAGCAATATTATATTTTCCCTAACAACATTATTTATAGTTTTTTAAAAGATTTAAAAGGAGGTATCTTATGAAAATCAAGAGATTTCTGGCAAAGATGACAGCTCTTGTAGTACTGATTGGAGTGTTTTCCGTATTGCCCTTAAACATAGGCAAAATCTATGCTGATTTTGAAGTGGTTTATGACGACTTCGAGATTAACTATGACGGATGGTGCAATATAGGAGTTGATACTGTTTTAACGGCAGTGGAAAACCAGGGAAATAATGATACAAGAGGTATGATGGTATCAAATCGTTCATCTAAAGATGACGGTGCCTATTCCCAAAAAGGTTTTTATGTTGATGGCGGTAAGGAATATAATTACAGCGTTTTTGTAAAGCACAGCGGGACTGGCATTGAAAACTTCAAACTTTCATTGTCTTACCTTGATGCAGAAACAGAAGAACGTAAATCGGAAGTAATTGCAGCCAAAGAAGTTGCCGGAGGAGAATGGGTTGAGATTTCAACAAAATATAAGGCACCTGAAACTGCTTTGGATATTACTTTGTCTATTACAACCGACAGCACTTCAGATTTCATTTTTGATGATGTAACTATAACTGAAAAAAGAGCAATCGGAGAAAATACAGTATCTGCAGCAGGTAATCGTGTATTAAAGGATATATATGCAAACTATTTCAGAGTAGGTTCGGTACTTAACTCAGGAACAGTAAACAATTCATCAATAACGGCAATGATTATAAGAGAGTTTAACAGTATCACCTGTGAGAATGAAATGAAGCCTGATGCCACACTGGTTCAGTCAGGTTCAACCAATACAAATATCAGAGTATCTCTAAACCGTGCGGCAAGTATATTAAACTTCTGTGCAAGAAATAATATAGCTGTAAGAGGTCATGCATTTGTATGGCACAGTCAAACACCGCAATGGTTTTTCAAAGACAATTTCCAGGACAACGGCAATTGGGTATCCGCATCAGTTATGGATCAACGTATGGAAAGCTACATAAAAAATATGTTTGCCGAAATACAAAGACAGTATCCTTCATTAAATCTTTATGCTTATGACGTTGTAAACGAGGCAGTAAGTGATGATTCAAACAGGACCAGAAATTATGGCGGGGCGAGAGAACCTGGATACGGAAACGGTAGATCTCCATGGGTTCAAATTTACGGAGACAACAAGTTTATTGAGAAGGCATTTACATATGCAAGAAAATATGCTCCGGCAAATTGTAAACTTTACTACAACGATTACAACGAATATTGGGATCATAAGAGAGACTGTATTGCTTCAATATGTACATCTTTATACAACAAGGGCTTGCTTGACGGTGTGGGAATGCAATCCCATATCAATTCGGATATGAATGGATTTTCAGGTATTCAAAATTATAAAGCAGCTTTGCAGAAATATATAAATATCGGTTGTGATGTCCAGATTACCGAGCTTGATATTAGCACTGAAAACGGTAAATTTAGCTTACAGCAGCAGGCTGACAAATACAAAGCTGTTTTCCAGGCAGCTGTTGATATAAACAAAACCTCCAACAAAGGAAAGGTTACAGCTGTTTGTGTATGGGGACCGAATGATGCCAATACGTGGATCGGTTCTGAAAATGCACCTCTTTTGTTTGACAGAAACAATCAACCAAAGCCGGCATACAATTCGGTGGCATCCATTATTCCACAGTCCGAATGGGGCGATGGCGACAATCCTGTTGGCGGCGGAGGAGGTAATCCGGAGGAGCCGGATGAAAACGGATATTATTATCATGATACCTTCGAAGGCAGTGTAGGACAATGGACCGGTAGGGGACCTGCAGAAGTTCTGACAAGCGGCAGAACAGCATATAAAGGCTCGGAGTCCCTTTTAATAAGGGATCGTACAGCTGCATGGAACGGAGCGCAGCGTGCATTAAACCCAAGAACATTTGTGCCCGGAAATAAATATTGTTTCAGTTCTGTTGCAATGTTTATTGAAGGTGCTACCTCAACAACATTCTGCATGAAACTGCAGTATGTGGATGCAAACGGTGAAGCCAGATATGATACTATTGATATGAAGGATGCACTTCCAAACCAATGGGTTCACTTGTACAACCCTGAATACAGAATTCCTGCTGATGCAACTGATATGTATGTCTATGTGGAAACAGCAGACGATACTATCAACTTCTATATAGATGAAGCAATCGGAGCTATTGCCGGAACTGTAATTGATGGACCTGTGGAACCTAAAGTTAAAGCTGGAGACGTAAACTTGGACGGTTCTATTAACTCTACCGACTTGACAATGTTAAGGAGAGGCGTACTGAAGTTAATAACTCTCAGCGAGCAATCCCAGCTTGCAGCTGACGTTGACCAGAATGGAAAAGTAAACAGCACTGACATCACAATTCTTTCACGCTATCTCTTGAAAATGATTGATAAGTTGCCTTATAAGGAAGTCTCTCAACAGCCTGATGAAAATAAAACTCCTTTTAACTATGATGCGGCCCTGCAATACAGGGCCGCTCCCGATAATTATCTGAATACGTGTTCTCAGGCAGGGAGAATTGTTAAAGAAACTTACACCGGTATAAACGGAACCAAGAGTTTAAATGTATATCTTCCGTACGGCTATGACTCCAACAAGAAATATAACATTTTCTACCTAATGCATGGCGGTGGAGAAAATGAAAATACAATTTTCAGCAATGACGTTAAATTGCAAAATATCCTTGACCACATGATTATGAACGATGAGCTTGAGCCTTTGATAGTGGTAACACCAACCTTCAATGGAGGAAACTGCACAGCCCAGAATTTTTATCAGGAATTCAGAGCAAATGTAATTCCTTTTGTAGAAGGCAAGTACTCTACTTATGCAGAGTCAACAACACCTGAGGGAATTAAAGCTTCCAGAATGCACAGAGCCTTTGGAGGATTCTCAATGGGAGGATTGACAACATGGACGGTAATGGCTAATTGCCTTGATTACGTTGCATATTTTATGCCTCTCAGCGGAGACTACTGGGCTGGAAATTCCGGTCAGGAAAAAGCTAATGCCCTTGTTGCATCAATTAATAATTTCGGACTTTCAAACAGGGAGTACTTTGTACTTGCGGCCACAGGCTCCGAGGATATTGCATATGCTAATATGGTACCTCAAATTGAAGCTATGAAAACGAAGCCGCAATTTGTATATACTTCAGATTTTTCCAAGGGTAATTTCTACTTCCTTGTAGCTCCGGGTCTTACCCACTGGTGGGGATATGTAAGACACTATATTTATGATGCTCTTCCATATTTCTTCCATGAGTAATAATACGTGAATGCCTGTTTACTACGGAATTATGAGCAAACATTTTAAGTAGTGCTCAGGCAATTGAAAACGTCAGTAAAGGGAAATACAGTTAGAAATGTAAAGGCTGCACAACTAGGATAAAACCTAAAGTGCAGTCTTTTTATAGTTGGCCTCTTGGAATGAAATGAAAGAGGCAAAAGCGAAGGGACTCGATGTCCCGAGCTTTTATTGCATTGACTTAAACTTCGTATTAAAAAATGCCTTTGTTTATTGTCAATTGGTAATATAAGGGTTTTGTGGCTGCGTTGCGGTCGGTTCACAGGCTTTTGCTGTGATATCTCAAGGTTTTCGGGAAGTTATTCTTATGCGCAATTTATAAATTGATATGTTGTTTAGAGGAATAATGTATGTTATTATTCATATATATTCATATATATATTAAAGGTATGAAACAAATTTGCTTAGATGGAGGATACCGGTTTTGGACAGCAGATTTGCATCAAACAAGAATATTACGTACAAAACGAAGAATCATGTTGAGTTTATTCAGTTTAACAACTTGCTAAAATATGAAAACATTATCACCCACTGCTTTACCACACGGCGGGGCGGAGTGAGCAAGGGTGAGTATGATTCTTTGAATATGGCGTTCAACAAAACTGACGATAGAAGAAATGTTGAGGAGAATTACAGAAGAGTGGCCGATGCTTGAATATTGACATTGACAGTATGGTATTTTCCAATCAGGTGCATCAAAACAGAATTCGTGTGGTGACGGAAGAAGACAGGGGAAAAGGTATAAAAAGGGAAAGCGATATTATAGGCTATGACGGTCTTGTTACCGGCTCAAAAGAGGTTACTCTGGTTACGTTTTATGCCGATTGTGTTCCGGTTTTTCTTTTTGACCCTGAAAAGACGGTTATTTCAATTGCCCATTCCGGATGGCGCGGCACAGCGATGAAAATATCGAAGGAGGCGGTAAGGAAAATGAAAGAGAATTTTTTATGTGAGCCTCAAAATATTGTTGCCGCAATCGGGCCTTCCATCGGCAAGTGCTGCTTTGAAGTAGGCGATGATGTGTATGATGAGTTTAAGGCGAAAATTGACTGGAGCGTAGAGTTTTGTGAAAGAAAAGACCAAAAGTGGCATTTTGACCTTCCGTCAATAATTAAGAGGACTCTTATAGAGGAAGGAGTAAAAGAGGAGAATATTGTATTGAGCGGTATATGTACCAAATGCAATAAGGATTTATTCTTTTCCCACAGAGGGGATAATGGCAAAACGGGGACGATGGTCGGGATTATGAAGATAAACGGATAGTGTGTAAAGATAATTAGATAAATGAAATTGCAAAGGAAAAGTCCTGGAGAAGTTAAATATACGAAGAATACAATCAGGGAGAGATACGCTTTGAAAAAAAGAGTGTTTTTGCTTACTGTGCTGATGATTATTAGCACTGTTTTTTCAGCTTGCAATATCGATTTAAGCAGTTTGTTGGAAGAAGAAAACAAAGATTACGATTTTCTAAATGGCGGTATGGATGACGTACTGGATACAGGGCCTGTAAAGAACGGTGTTTTGAATCTGTTTTCCACCGAGCCCGATACCTTAAATCCCATATTGACTGCCAATGCCTATGTGAAGGAGTATTCCTGTTTTGTGTTTGAAAGCCTTGTGAGGTTGGATGGGAATCAGAAGGCTGTGCCTCTTCTTGCCGAGAGTTGGGAAGGATCCGACGATGGATGATATGGACATTTTACTTGAAGGAAAATGTTTATTGGCATGACGGCATACCGTTTTCGGCAGAAGACGTGGAATTTACGGCGAGTACTATAATGAATGCGGGTGTGAACAGTCCGTACAAGACATGCTTCGAAAATGTCGAAAGCTTTCTGGCGCAAGACAGCACGACGTTTAAGGTGCTTTTGAAAAGTCCCAATTCTTTCACTCCCGAACTAATGACTTTTCCCATAATCCCAAAGCATTATTTTCTTGGGGAAGATATTTTGACAACTCCGAAAAATAACAGTCCGATAGGTACCGGACCGTATAAATTTGCGGAATACAAAAAAAGTGAGTATGTCAGGCTTACAAGCAATGAAAGCTGGTGGAACAAAGGTGGTGGGGACGAAAACAGTATTGGCCTTCCCTATATCGAAGAGGTCAATATAAAAATATACGGTAAGAATCAATCTGTAATGAATGCTTTTCAGTCTCAGGAAGTAGATGTTATTACTGCAGACAGAACCAATTGGATAGGTTATAGCGGAAGAACGGATATAGTTTTGAAAAAACATGTGAGTAATCAATTTGAGTTTATTGCGTTTAATCTCTCGAACAAAATACTAAAGGAAAAGGAAGTAAGAACGGCTATAGCATATGCTGTTGACCGAGGACAAATTATAAGCAGTATTATGCCCGGAGAGGCTGTGGCGTCGGATTTGCCTGTTATTCCCGATACATGGCTCAACGATACCAACGTTGTATCGTACGAGAGGGATGTGGAGAAGGCAAAACAGATACTCGTTGACAGCGGGTGGAAGGATAACAACGGCATTTATTACAAGAGGATTAACGGCGTAAACACCCCTCTCTCATTGGAGTTGATGGTGAATGATGACAATGAGATCCGGCTGGCTGTGGCGGAAAAGATAAAAGAGCAGCTCAAAGAAGCGGGAATAGGAATAGAAATCAAAAAGGTCAGATGGGATGAGGAGCTTGGGAAGGTACAAACCGGCAAATTTGACATGGTGTTTATCGGATGTACCGTAACATCGGTACCGGATATATCTTTCCTGTATTCATCTGCAGAAATCGGAACGGGTCTTAATATATCAGGATATAGCAATGAACAGGTTGACAGGTATTTGTCCTTGATTTTAAAGGAAAAGGATCCGTCAATGAAAAAAGCCTATTTTATTAACATGAAAGAAATAATAAATCAGGACTTGCCTTATCTGGGGTTATACTTCTATAATGAAGCGGTTATTTACAACAAAAGATTAAGAGGCGAGCTAAATCCCAGCGTATGGGGCAGATATTATGATTTTACCAAGTGGTATATACCTGTTGAATGAGATAAGATATATTCAATTAAACTTTACATCATGATGGAAAGCGTATATAATTTTACTGACAAATCTATGAGGAAGGCTGGGCTTGTATGTTGTTTTTAATATTGATAGCTGGTTTTGTAGCCATTGACCAATTGACAAAGTATATTGTAATCAGCAATATTGAGTTTGGAGACAAAATAAGTGTAATCAACAACTTTTTTTATCTTACTCATTGGAGAAATACCGGTGCTGCCTGGGGCATCATGCAGAACGGAAGGTATATACTTGTTCCCGTTACAATAGCTCTTTCGGCATTATTGGCATACTTTATTTTTAAAAACCGCAACAAGTTTTACAGGTTTTCCCTAAGCATGATTCTCGGAGGAGCATTGGGAAACCTCATCGACAGGATATTTAGGCCCGAAGGGGTTGTGGATTTTCTTGATTTTCAATTCGGCAGTTACCATTTTCCCGTATTTAATGCTGCGGATACCTTTGTGGTAGTGGGAACCATATTGCTGGCCTATTATACTTTGTTTATATATAAGGAACATAAGGAATAATATTATTAAATAAGGATTTAAGATATATTGCATAAATTAGGGCATGGAGAGGTTATGGAGGAAATTGCATTTGTTTCAAATGACAACGGAATAAGGATTGATGCGTGGCTTTGCGGAAAGCTCAAAGATTATTCCAGGTCATATATTCAAAAGCTTATAAGCGATGAGATGATACTTGTAAACGGAAAACCAGTAAAATCAAACTACAAGGTAAAGCCCATGGACGAGATACTGGCAAAAATACCGGAGCCGCAAGTTCTTGATGTAGTGGCAGAAGACATTAGTGTGCCCATATTATATGAGGATGAGCACATTATAGTGGTGGACAAGCCAAAGGGTATGGTGGTGCATCCTGCGGCGGGAAACTATTCCGGTACTTTGGTAAATGCTCTTTTGAATCATTGCGGTGACAATCTTTCCGACATAAACGGCATTATAAGGCCGGGTATCGTTCACAGGATTGATAAGGATACTTCCGGGGTGCTGGTAGTTGCAAAAAGTAATGCTGCTCATGAGGGACTATCCAGAAGGCTTAAAGACCACGATATTGAAAGAGTATACGTTGCGCTGGTCCATGGCATAATCCGCGAGGAGCAGGGGAAAATTGACGCTCCCATTGGAAGACATCCCGTTGACAGAAAAAAGATGGCTGTGAATACCAAGAACGGCAGGCGGGCTGTGACCCGTTTTAAAGTGCTTGAGAGATTTAAAGATGCCACTTATATTGAAGTTACTTTAGAAACGGGAAGGACTCATCAGATACGTGTGCATATGTCCTATATTGGCTATCCCATTATCGGTGATACTGTCTATGGAAGGAAAAATGATGTATATAATGTAAACGGACAGGCACTTCATGCAAAAAAGCTTGGATTTGTCCACCCCGTAAAAGGAGAGTATATGGAATTTGAGTCGCCGATTCCTATGTATTTTAAAGAACTTTTGAAAAAGTTAAAGATGTAGAAAAAGATTATTTGTTTTATACATTGTTCTTTTCAACACTAGCAATTTGTGTTATAATACAACGTGTAAATTTCACTATAGGGGGAAAGCAAATGAAGCATATTAAGGTTTTAAACGGATCAACATTAAAAGATGGCTTGAAAAAAGGTGGATGCGGCGAATGTCAGACTTCCTGTCAGTCAGCTTGCAAGACTTCCTGCACCGTAGCAAACCAAAGCTGCGAAAAAAAGTAATCCTTTACATAAAGGGTAGAAAATAATATGTATCTGATTTCGGTACAGTCAATGAAGTGAAAAGTGAAACAAATATTTCGCTTTTTCACTTTTTTAGCACTATTTTAATTTTATAGGAATTGTATAAAACAAGGTGGTTAAGTAAGATGACAATGATTCACAAGTTTTCGTTAATGGGCACCAATATAGTTGTTGATGTCAACAGTGGTGCTGTTCATGTGGTGGATGATATAACCTTTGACATATTGGATTATTATAAGGATTGTAGAGCTGACGAGATTAAGAATAAGCTTATTTGCAAGTACAGTGCCGATGAGATTGAGGAGGCTCTAAAAGAGATTGAGAGTCTAAGAGCGGATGGGCTAATTTATTCTGAAGATCCTTACAAGGAATATATTCCTTCCATGAACAGAAAGTCGGTGGTAAAGGCACTGTGTCTTCATATATCCCATGACTGCAATTTAAGATGTAAATACTGTTTTGCATCCACCGGAAATTTTGGCGGCCAAAGAAGCATGATGAGCCGGAAGTGGGCAAAAAAGCCATTGATTTTTTAATCTCGGAGTCGAAAAATAGGAGAAACCTTGAAGTGGACTTCTTTGGCGGAGAGCCGATGATGAATTTTGAAACGGTCAAAGAAATTATTGAATATGCAAGGCAAAAGGAAAAGGAACATAATAAAAATTTCAGGTTTACATTGACAACGAATGGTTTGCTTTTGAATGATGATAATATAAAGTATATAAATGAAAACATGCACAACATTGTACTGAGTATTGACGGGCGCAAGGAAGTAAACGACAGAATGCGCAAAAGAGTTGACGGCACAGGCTGTTATGAAGATATACTGCCGAAGTTTAAATATGTAGCAGAGTCCAGAAACCAGGATAATTATTATGTCCGCGGGACTTTCACAAGAGAAAACCTGGATTTTTCCAAGGATGTTACCCATTTGGCCGATGAGGGCTTTAGGCAGATTTCGGTGGAGCCTGTAGTAGCTGCAAAAGACAGCGGATATGATTTGAGGGAAGAAGACCTTCCTAAATTGTTTGAAGAGTATGAAAAACTGGCATATGAGTATGTGAAGAGAAGCAAAGAGGGAAAATGGTTTAATTTCTTTCATTTTATGATAGACCTAAGTCAGGGGCCGTGTATCGTAAAAAGGTTGACAGGCTGCGGGTCGGGACATGAGTATCTTGCAATTACTCCCGAAGGAGATATTTACCCTTGCCACCAGTTTGTGGGAAATGAGAAGTTTAAAATGGGTAATGTCAAAGAGGGAGTCCTTGACAGAGATATTCAAAGCTATTTCAAAAACTCGAATGTATACACCAAAAAAGAATGTGACAGCTGTTGGGCAAAATTTTACTGCAGCGGAGGTTGTGCTGCCAATTCATATAATTTTCACAGCGATATCAATGTTCCGTACAAAGTTGGCTGCGAACTGGAGAAAAAGAGAGTGGAATGTGCTTTGTGGATAAAGGCGCAGGAGATGTAAAAAATATCCGTCATATATGGGAGGTTTTGTATGGGCTCATAACATTAAAGGATTTAAAAAACAACGAGGAAATCAAGTCGCTTTTTGAAGTGGCGGACAGGCAGCTTGCAGCATTGGGATATACTGAGCATTCCTTTAGGCATGTCGGATTGGTTGCTAAAGAGGCGGGAGAAATACTTGAGACATTGGGATTTCCCGAAAGGGAAGTTGAGCTTGCCAAAATTGCCGGTTATCTCCATGATATCGGAAATGCGGTAAACAGGATAGATCACGCCCATTCGGGTGCAATATTGGCTTACGGCATTTTGACCAAGATGGGTATGGGCTACAGTGAAGCGGCGGAAATAATGATGGCTATCGGAAATCACGATGAGAATTCGGGAGCTCCTGTAAGCAATATTTCTGCAGCTCTTATTCTAGCGGACAAATCTGATGTTCACAGGACCCGGGTCAGAAACAATGACATAGCTACCTTTGATATTCATGACAGAGTAAACTATGCAGTTGATAGCTCTGAATTATATGTGGATAACGAAAAGAAAGTGGTGGTTTTAGAGCTTCATATAGATACAGAAATTTGCCCGGTAATGGACTATTTTGAAATCTTCTTGGTTCGAATGACCATGAATCGGAGGGCTGCTGAATTTTTAGGGCTTAAATTTCAGCTTATAATCAACGGAACTCATCTTCTTTAAAATGTATTTTTATTAAAGGAAAAGTTTGGTATTGTAGAATTATGTATTATAGTGGTGTATTGTGAGAAAATAGTATATTGACGCGAATTTGTTGTAGTTATATAATATCCACATGTGAAAAGATTTAAAAGGGGGAATTTTACAAATGAGATTAGTCAGCGGTATTAAAAGCTTCTTGGTTTTGGCGATTATTGCAGCTATGACCGCTATTGTTCTTGTCGGACTAAACATTCCGAAGTCAGATTATTCCATTCCCAGAGCTTATGAAGGTATCCGATACGGAATTGATATAAGTGGTGGAGTCAGTGCTGTTCTTACGGCTCCCGATGGGATAGTACCCACTGATGATGAGTTGGATACTGTTAAAGGAATAATAGATACAAGACTTGAAGGAAAGCAAATTTATGACAAGACTGTAACGGTGGACAAGGTTAACAAGAGAGTACTTGTTGAAATACCGTACAAAAAAGGCAGTGAATATGGTAACCCATATGATACCATTGCGATATTGGAGCTACGGCAATGATGTCTTTCAGAGAAGTTGATGAAGACAAGTTTGATCCTGAAACGGGAGCTTATGAAATGACCGACAGGATAGTTCTTCAGGGTAAGGACATAGTAGACGCTGTGGCTGAGACAAACCCCGAAACGCAATTAGCTAATGTAAGATTGATATTTAGTGATGAGGGAGCTAAAAAGTTTGAAGAGGCAACTGAAAGACTGGTTGGTCAAAAAATTGCTATATATCTTGATGATCAGATGATTTCAGCTCCTATAGTCAATGAAAAAATAAGCGGTAAGGACAGAGCAGTAATTACTCTCGGTACTTCTAGCCAGGAAGAATCCATAATACAAGCAAAAGAGCTTGCAGCCATAATAAGGTCCGGTGCTTTGCCTTTTAAGCTTGAGGCAAAGGATGTCAACCATATTAGCCCGATTATCGGTGAGAATGCACTTAATATAAGTATATATGCAGGAGCAGTTGCAATTCTTTTGGTATGGTTGTTTATGTTTTTGTATTACAGAGTTCCGGGACTGGTGGCGGATATTACGCTCCTTGGGCAGATTGCAGCTATTATATTGGTTTTGGTTTTGAGCGGCATGTCCCTTACTCTTCCGGGTATAGCAGGTTTGATTCTTACTGTGGGTATGAGTGTTGATGCCAATGTAATTATATTTGAGAGAATCAAGGAAGAAATTAGGAGCGGTAAAACTGTTAATGCTGCTGTTGATTTGGGCTTTAAGAGGGCAATTACAGCAATACTTGACGGCAACCTGACTACATTGATAACTGCGGGGGTTCTCTATTACTTTGGAACAGGAGCAGTTAGATCCTTTGCCATTACCCTTGGGCTTGGTATAATTGTCAACTTCATTACAGCAATATTTGCAACAAAGATTGTTTTGACTGCCCTGTCAGAAATCCGAGTATTAAGAAAACCGTGGCTTTTTGGAGCTAAAGGAGGTACTGCAAATGTTTGATTACGTCGGTAAGAGAAAATACTTTTTCATATTGTCCTCTGTATTGTTGCTAATTGGTCTTGTTGCATTGATAGCAAGGCAAGGACTTAATCTTGATGTTCAATTTAGGGGTGGAACCCAAATAGAAATACAGATGGAAAACGGAGATTTTGATGCGAATAGGGCCGAGAATATTGCAAAAGAAGCTATCGGGAAAAGTAGTATTCATGCCCAAAAGTCTCAGACATTCGATACCACACACGACAATGAAACTATCAGTTTTCTTGTTATAAAGTCCAGCGGAAAGCTTACCGATGATGAGCGCAACAAAGTTCTTACAGCATTGAAATCCGAACTTAATGTAAAGGAATACGGTGAAATGATAGTAAGGGATGTTGACCCTTCGATAGGAGCCGAATTGCTTACAAAAGGTTTGCTTGCAGTTGCCTTGTCCATGGTATTGTTGATTTTATACATTGGAATAAGATTTAATATCATGTCGGGACTTGTAGCAGGCTTTACTGCTGTTGTGGCAGTACTTCACGACGTTCTTATGATGGTTGCGGTATATGCCGTATTCAATATACCTGTTAATGAGTCCTTTATAGCAGCTGTACTGACTGTACTGGGATACTCTGTTAACGATACTATAGTAATATATGACAGAATAAGGGAAAACAGCAAGGCATCCAGAAAGGAATCCATAAGCACTCTTGTAAACAGCAGTATTGCTCAGTCCATGTCAAGGACGATAAATACTACTGTGACCACGTTAATATGTGTAATAACGGTTTTTGCTTTCGCAGCGTATAACGGAATCAGTTCAATGAAGGAGTTTACTTTCCCATTGATAATCGGTCTTATCAGCGGAACTTATTCTTCAATATTTATTGCAACTCCTCTTTGGGAATTGCTTAAGGAAAAGCAAGCAGAGAGAAAGGCTGCTGCACCTGCAAAGGCTTAAGAGAGTATATTAACTATGATAATTAATATGCAAATTGGATAGAGGTAAAACTTCTATCAATTTGCATTAAATTTCAATTTTTCTGTTGAAATTATTGATTTATAACTTTGACTGTGCTAATATTTAACTATACTCAGGTGGTATCAATTTGAACCGCACTGTAGATATTAAACGAGAAGAATTGATTTTTTTATTGCATTCTGCTTTGATCCGTAAAAGGGGACAGAGACAGGGGGATATAGGGGAAATATATTTGCCTTTATTGTCGAATATCGGTCAATCCTGTCGGATTGGCTTTTTTGATTTGGAAAAAAGTGTTTCTTGAAGGTGAAAACGAGATTTACCATACGAATGTGTTAAAGGATGTGCAATGTGGTAATTAAAAAAGGGAAGGTATGATTATGAATAACAAGTTTACAACAGCAAGTTTTATAGAGTCGAAAAAAGAGGGAAGAAAAATCAGCATGCTGACGGCTTATGACTATCCGACAGCTAAAATTTTAGATGAATCCGGAGTGGATTCCATACTGGTAGGCGATTCCCTCGGGATGGTGGTCTTGGGATACGAGGATACTACTCGGGTGACAATGGATGATATGCTTCACCATACAAAGGCAGTTGTAAGGGGAGTCAAAAGAGCAATGGTTGTTGCAGACATGCCGTTTTTATCCTACCATACAGGAAAGAATGACAGTGTCAAAAATGCCGGAAGACTTGTATCCGAAGGGGGCTGCAAGGCTGTAAAGCTCGAAGGCGGCGAGGACATAATTGAAGACGTAAAGGCCATTATCAGCGCTGGAATACCTGTAGTCGGGCACCTTGGATATACTCCCCAGTCTATAAATGTTTTTGGGGGCCACAAGGCGCAGGGCAAGACTATTGACACAGCAAAAAAAATATACCGGGATGCACTTTTATTGCAAAAAGCAGGGGCTTTTGCCGTGGTTTTGGAGTGTGTACCCTACAAGCTTGCGGCGTTTATATCCAAAAGGCTGGACATACCTACAATAGGAATCGGTTCCGGGCCGGACTGTGACGGGCAGGTGCTTGTCATACAGGATTTGACGGGAATGTTTACGGACTTTACTCCAAAGCATGTAAAGAAATATGCCAACATGGGAGAAACAATATCCACGGCGGTAAAAAGCTATATAGAAGAAGTACAAAGCGGAATATTCCCAACAGCAAAAAATTCATTTATAGTGGATGATTGGATTATTGATGAGCTTGATAAAATTAAATTTGACATTTAAATATTGCATGTATTAATATTGTACTATTGGACATAAAAAAATAGGAGAGTAAACAACATGAGAGTAATTGAGACAATCAGTGATTTAAAAGCTATAGTGAGAACACAAAAGAGCATGGGAAGGACAATTGGCTTTGTACCTACAATGGGATATCTTCACGAAGGCCATTTATCCTTGGTAAATATGTCGCTGCAAAATAATGACTATACCATTATGAGCATTTTTGTAAATCCGACACAGTTTGGTCCTAATGAGGACTTTGACAGATACCCGCGGGATATGGAAAGAGATTTGAAGCTTGCGGAATCGGCAGGAGTTGATGTGGTTTTTGCTCCGTCCGTTAAAGAAATGTATCCTGACGGATATAATACGTATGTTAATGTTGAGGGTATAACCGAAGTTCTTTGCGGCAAATCAAGACCGGGACATTTTAGAGGTGTGACGACGATTGTAGCCAAGCTTTTTAATATTGTCGAGCCTCACAGGGCATATTTCGGACAGAAGGATGCCCAACAGGTGGCAGTGATAAAGAAAATGGTAAGAGATCTTAATATGAATATTGAAATAATAACCTGTCCTATAGTACGCGAAGAAGATGGACTTGCCATGAGCTCGAGAAATGTATATTTAAGCCCCGAGGAGAGAAAATCGGCACTAATACTTTCAAAATCCTTGATGGAGTCGGAAGAGCTTATAAAAAAAAGGTGAAACTAGCGGGGAAAAAATCAAAAAATATATAATTGACAGAATACAGACAGAAAAAAATGCAGTGATTGATTATGTTGAAGCGGTAAATGCCGACACTTTGGAAAATATTGATGAAATTAAAGGAAGAGTCCTTATAGCATTGGCTGTAAGATTTGGGAACACAAGGCTTATTGACAATATAATTGTGGAGGTGTAAAGAGTATGTTTATAACATTGATGAAATCTAAGATTCATCGTGCCACAGTAACCGAAGCGAACTTGGACTATGTGGGCAGCATTACAATTGATGAAGATTTGATGGATGCTGCCGATATAATGGAAAATGAGAAGGTTCAGGTGGTTGACAATAACAACGGAAACAGGTTTGAAACTTATGTCATTAAAGGAGAGAGAGGAAGCGGGATGATTTGTCTCAATGGTGCTGCCGCAAGGCTTGTACATCCCGGCGATTTGATAATTATAATTTCCTATGGAATATTTGACAGGGAAGAGGCAAAGTCATTTAGCCCGAAAATACTGTTTGTAGATGAAAAGAATAAGGTAATTGATATCAAAAGCAAAGAGAAGCATGGAGAAATATAAAGGTTAAGAATTGAAAAATCCCTTATTCGGGATTAATCAGTTCTTAACCTTTTGCTGTTATAAAATCGATAACCAGACCTCCGATTACTGCTTCTGCGAGAATGGTAAAGCTGGTTTTTACAATCAGGGTTCCCAAATAATAAGTATAGTCGTTTGAATAAAGTACTGTCTGATACATGAGAATTGTCAATGCTCCAAGCAAAAACATTGCGATGAAAGTAAAAAATCCGTATTTTATGATAAGTTTTGAAAGACGGTTTATTTTATTAAATTCTTTGGCTATCTTTTCTATTTTCTTCATATTATTTAATTGCATTCTGATGAACACCCCTTTACATGATATAAATTATAATAAATATCCCTTAGGGGATGGTTTTCAGTATTTTGGTGAAAAAAATTTCATTTAAGTCACAATTTCATTTAATTTTTATTCCTCACAAGTTAACGTAATCCATATATGGTTATAAAAATACTAATAATACAGTAAAAAGTATTGATGCACTTTATAAATGTTAACATAAAATACATACATCATCAATGCAAAAAGTTTACCATCAAAGAATTGAATTCAAATATTTATAAACTATACAGGAAAAAAATACGATAATAATATAAATAAAAAATTTAATATACTTAGAATTGGGGGAATAATGTGTCAAAAGTATTTTTACCTCTAAGAGAAGTAAAACCGGGCATGAGAATTGCCGAAACCATACTGAATGATTATGGATCAATAGTGATTTCGGAAGGAACAATATTGGACGATCACATGATAAAGAAGCTCTTTAACCTTAACTACAG
Source organism: Acetivibrio straminisolvens JCM 21531 (assembly GCF_000521465.1). Taxonomy (GTDB): domain Bacteria; phylum Bacillota; class Clostridia; order Acetivibrionales; family Acetivibrionaceae; genus Hungateiclostridium; species Hungateiclostridium straminisolvens. Next base: position 20,772 of record NZ_BAVR01000030.1, on the reverse strand, counting down.
CAAGGTTAGGGTTGTAGAGAAGGAAAATAACTTCTCCTCTTCGGAAATCTCCGAGAGCTTTAATACTTCATATAATGCGAGTGTCAATTGTTTTAAGAGTGTTCTTTATGATGCGGCTGTCGGGAAAAATCTTAATATGGATAAGGTTGACAAAGTTGTTACTTCTGTGGTTGCAAGATTGGACGAAAAAAGGGATATAGTAAGATGTATAAATCAAATCAAGAGTGCGGACCAATATACTTATACTCATTCTATAAATGTATCTCTTCTTTGCATGCTATTGGGAAAATGGATGGGCTTTAGCAAGGATAAACTCCTTATGCTTGTTCAGGCGGGGTTGCTTCATGATATAGGCAAATCAAAGGTACCTAAGGAAATTTTGAACAAACCTTCAAAACTGACTCCGGATGAATATGAAGAGATTAAGAAACACACTGTTTACGGTTACAGAATGCTTGAAAAGGAACCCGAGATAGATCGGGAGATACGCATTGCTGTTCTAATGCACCATGAGAGGGAGGACGGAAGCGGCTATCCTACCGGTGCTAAAGGCGATAAAATAAGCATGATGGCAAAGGTGATAGCAGTAGCGGATATTTATGATGCTATGACATCAAATAGGTATATAGAGAGAAAGAGAGTCCTTTTGAGGTATTTCATATAATGGAGGAAGAATATGTCGGTAAGCTTGATGTAGCTGTGGTCAATGCTTTTCTAAGTAATATAGCTGCGTATTATATTGGAGATTTTGCAAAGCTTAATACAGGTGAAGTATGTGAAATTGTGCATATAAATCCAAGACATGTGTCAAGACCGATTATAAGTAGATGACAAGTATATTGATCTTACGGTGGAAAAGGAATTAAAAATACAAGAAATATTATAATCAAAATTGGAAATACTTAATATGTAATTAAGTATGCGAATAAAAATATTATGTTTTTTTTGGAAGGGAACCTGTGGATTTTGTATAATATAATAAATACAGGTGTTTTTTTATTTGTAGGGAGGTGTAACTTGTTATGCTGATACGTGAAGAATTGGAAAAGCTTGAAGCCGAAATTTTGTCGCCTTTTGCGGCAAAAGTGCCGAATCCCGCGGCAGGCTGCATGAAGAAAAAGAGTGCGATGTAAGGACGCGATTTCAAAGAGATAGAGATAGAATATTGTATTCAAAGGCTTTTCGAAGATTAAAACATAAAACACAGGTTTTTCTCTCTCCTGAGGGAGACCATTACAGGACGAGACTTACCCATACCCTTGAGGTTTCGCAGATAGCAAGGACTCTTGCAAAGAGCCTGCGATTAAACGAGGACTTGACGGAGGCAATATCTTTAGGTCATGATTTAGGGCATACACCTTTGGGCATGCCGGTGAAAGAGTATTAAACGAGATATGCCCCATGGGTTTAAGCATAACGAGCAAAGCTTACGAGTTGTTGATATACTGGAAAAAGACAACGGACTCAATCTCACATGGGAAGTAAGAAACGGGATACTAAACCACACCGGAGACACCATTCCCTCAACTTTGGAAGGACAGATTATAAGGTTTGCCGACAGAATAGCATACATAAATCACGATATAGATGATGCCATAAGAGGAGGTATTATTTCGGAAGACAGTCTTCCTAAAGAGTGTACCAAAGTGTTGGGCAACAGTTCCAGCCGAAGGATAAACAATATGATTGTAAATATTATAACCAATAGTAAAGACAAGGACACAGTAAAAATGAGCAGTGAATTTCAGGAGGCAATGAATGAACTGCGGGAATTTATGTTTGACAATGTGTATATAGGGTCAGAGGCCAAAAAGGATGAAATGAAGGCCCAAAATATTATAAAAGAGCTTTACAACTACATTAAAAGAAGGCCTGAATTTCTTTCGGATGAAGCGGCAAAAATGCTTCAACATACGGATATAGACAGGGTTGTTTGCGATTATATTGCCGGAATGACCGATCGATATGCAGTAAAAAAATTTCACGAAATATTTATACCTAAATCATGGCACTAGACATAAAAAGCCCAATAACTTTTGTTTTTGGGCTTGAATTTATGCTAAACGTATAAATTGGCAATAAAGTTGAAAGAATATCTAAAAATATTTGTTTTTAATTAAAGAAGGAAAATTTATTTTTATGAAGAATAAAATAAAATCGTATTATGGTATTTTTAATTTTGCTTCCATGCTATAATAGTGGGGCGTATTTGTTTGGTTTAGAAATAAATATGCCGATTAGCAAAAAAAGAAGGAATATGAGCAAATATGTCGAAGAATATAGTTGAACTATGGTAAACGGTCTATTTATTAAATGAAAAGTTTTTATAAAGGAGTTGTTTTGGAAAGAAGAGTATAGAATGTATAGACATTATCCGGAAGAATTGATTGAAGAAATTAGAATTAGCAATGATATTTTGAGTGTTGTGGGGGAGTACGTCAAACTGGAGAGAAAAGGCAAGAACTATTTCGGACTATGTCCATTTCACAGTGAGAAAACCCCTTCATTCAGTGTAGACCCGAGTAAGCAGCTATATTATTGTTTTGGATGTGGCAAGGGCGGAAGCGTCATACAGTTTGTCATGGATGCTGAGAACCTTGACTACATTGAAGCAATCAAGCTGTTGGCAGAAAGAGCAAGGATACAGCTGCCCGAAGGAAGCAGTGAAGAAGAAAGGAATATCGCCCGAAAAAGCAGGAGCTTTTGAAAATTAATATTGAAGCGGCTCGTTTTTTCTATGAGAAGCTTAATGAGAAAGAAAATTCTGCTGCAAGAGAGTATTTGAGCAATAGAAAAGTCAGTGCAGGCATTGCAAGAAAATTTGGCCTGGGATATTCCCCGGAAGAGTGGGATGCTTTATACAGTTATTTAAAGAAAAAAGGCTATAACGATGAGATACTCTTGGACAGCGGCTTGGTTTTAAAAGGTAAAAGCGGCGGTTGTTACGATAGGTTTAGAGGCAGAATTATATTTCCAATATTTGATTTAAGGGGAAATGTTATTGGTTTTGGCGGGAGAGTCTTGGGCAATTCTTCTCCAAAGTATATGAACTCTCCGGAAACGCTGGTTTACAATAAAAGGAGAAATCTTTACGCCCTAAACTTTGCCAAGAATTCGGGTGAAAAAAGAATAATAGTAGTCGAAGGATATATGGATGTAATATCCCTATTTCAGTTTGGAATAATAAATACTGTAGCTTCTCTTGGCACAGCTTTGACTGAAAGCCAGGGAAGATTACTGAAAAAATATGCAGAAGAGATAATTATATCCTACGATGCAGATACTGCAGGGATGGCTGCTACAATGAGAGGGCTTGATTTGCTAAGTGACATTGGCTGCAATGTAAAGGTTCTTATTATACCTCAAGGGAAGGACCCTGATGAGTTTGTTAAGAAGAACGGCCCTCAAGCGTTTAAAAACTTGGTGGAAAATGCACTTTCATTAGTTGAGTATAAAATAAAGGCTTTAAAATCCACCATAGATACAAATACTACTGATGGAAAGATTAATTTTCTTAATAGGGCTGCGGATTTGTTGTCAAAGATTGACAACAATATGGAAAGAGAAATGTTTATTAAGAAAATTTCAAATGAATATGATATTAGCCAAGAATCTATATATGCAGAAGTATTGAGAAGGATAAAGCCAAAGACAGGATTTAAGCCGATAGTGGCGAAACCTGACAATAACAGGCTTAAGAGTGAGAGAAACAGCGAAAAAAGCAAATACGATACAATTGTAGATTGTGAAAGAATGTTGCTGTGCCTGCTTAGCATTGATAATTCATTATATAAAGTTGTCAAAGACAGAGTAAATATTGATGAATTTGAAAATGAAAAAAACAAAGAAATTGCAAAGATTATTTTTAAACGCTTTGAAGACAAGAAGGGAATAGTTCCGGCCGAGCTCATAAATTTGGCCGGTGAAGAATCTTCGAGCGTATTTGCGAAATTAATACAGGGGGAATGTAATTTTGATGATAACATAAAGGCAGTTATGGACATAATTGGTAAAATGGAATTATACCGACTGAGGAACAGACAGAAAGAGATTCTTCAACTGCTTTCTTCCGAAAATCTGTCGGTTGAAGATTCGGAGAAGCTGAAGTTGGAGTTGAAGACAATACTATTGAAAATGAAAAATATGTAGAGAGATACATTTTAATGAACGGAGGGGCAGTAAGTGAAACCCAATAGCGATAAAAAAGCAATTGTGCAAGAGCTTATTGAAAAAGGTAAGCAAAAAGGCATGCTGACATACAAAGAAATTATGGATGCTTTTGATGAAATTGACATCGATCCGGAGCAAATTGAAAAAATTTACGAAGGATTAGAAAATATGGGCATAGATGTAGTAGGAGATATTGAGGCGGAAATGGAGGATATCCAACTCACGGAAGATGACTTGGATCTTTCCATTCCCGAGGGTATAAGTATAGATGACCCTGTCAGAATGTATTTAAAAGAGATTGGTAAAGTACCTCTTTTAACTGCAGATGAAGAGATCGAGCTGGCTCACAGGATGGAGCAGGGGGATACCGAAGCTAAAAGAAGATTGGCTGAGGCAAACTTGAGGCTCGTTGTAAGTATAGCCAAGAGATACGTTGGAAGAGGCATGCTTTTCCTTGATTTAATTCAAGAGGGGAATCTGGGACTTATAAAAGCAGTGGAAAAGTTTGATTACAGAAAAGGTTTCAAATTCAGTACTTATGCCACATGGTGGATTAGACAGGCAATTACAAGAGCGATTGCGGACCAGGCGAGAACCATCAGGATACCTGTTCACATGGTTGAGACCATCAACAAACTCATAAGAGTTTCAAGACAGCTCCTGCAAGAGTTGGGAAGAGAACCTCATCCTGAGGAGATTGCAAAGGAGATGAATATGCCTGTTGAAAAGGTAAGGGAGATAATGAAAATATCCCAAGAGCCTGTTTCCCTTGAGACGCCTATTGGTGAAGAGGAAGACAGCCACCTTGGGGACTTTATACCCGACGATGATGCTCCGGCACCGTCGGAGGCAGCTGCATATACCCTTTTGAAAGAACAACTGATGGATGTTTTGGATACTTTGACTCCCCGGGAGGAGAAAGTTTTAAGACTTCGATTCGGCTTGGATGACGGACGGGCCAGAACCCTTGAAGAGGTTGGAAAAGAGTTTAATGTCACAAGGGAAAGAATTCGTCAGATTGAAGCAAAAGCATTGAGAAAGTTGAGACATCCGAGCAGGAGTAAAAAATTAAAGGACTATTTGGATTGATTTTAAGAGTCAGGAACTGTAACCTGGCTCTTTTTCGTTTAGCGTCTTTTGGAGTGAAATGAAAGAGGCAAGAGCATAGGGACTCGATGTCCTGAGCTTTTATTGGAATTTGAAAAGTAAAACCGGTGAAAATATTTTAACGAATTGATTAAAAAATATCCCGCAAATTAGCTGAGTGCTTATTTGCAGGATCTAGGGGAGTATAATTATTATACTAGTAGTATATTAATAGATATAATAATAAAAATCAAGTCATTTTTTAAATTTATTTAAAAGTGTTTAACATGTTTATACACCAAAGGAACATAGTTGGAATATGGACATTAATTTATTCAAGACAATGGGATTTTTAATATAGCTGCATAAAATAATATCGTTTGAAGCAATATATGAATGAAATAAAAATATTTACAATGGAGTGAAGAACATGGATGAGATGAACAGAAACGAAGTGGAGATCACAACTTATGACAGACTGCTTAGGGCATGGGAGAATTCAATGGAGTTGGTAAGGGACTATGAAATGTATTCTAAAAGAATAGATGACGAAAAGATAAAGAAAATTTTCAAAAGATATGCAGAGGAAGAAGGAAAGCATGCCACTGAGCTAAGGGAGCTTTTGCTCGAATATAGAAATAAAACCCCCAGGACAACCAATTAGTTTTGAACTTTTGGGCGGCAAATAGTTTACGAAAAAAATTCATATCATGAAAATCGAAGAAAGGAGTTGAAAATAAAAGGAAAACGGCTGTAAATCTTTATAATGACTGCAAAACAATTCTTGACCTTGGGGGGATGCATAAGTATAATATATTCTGTGCCTGGCAAGTTGTTGCTAAGGCAAATATATTCCTCAATAGCTCAGTCGGTAGAGCATGCGGCTGTTAACCGCAGGGTCGTAGGTTCGAGTCCTACTTGAGGAGCCAAGCGGGCCTTTAGCTCAGTTGGTTAGAGCAACCGGCTCATAACCGGTTGGTCCGGGGTTCGAGTCCCTGAAGGCCCACCAATAAGAAATAAAATAAGGAGTCGAGAATGACTCCTTATTTTATTTTTATCTCAATAAAGGTGTCAAAATTTTCATTTGACTCTCTTTGACTTGAGACAGGGGTGCTTTTTTTATTGATTGTGATTTGATTTAAAGGCTTTGAGATACCGGCGATTATCGTTTCGAAAGGTCTTTCTGTGTCCCTTGTGGCAAGCCTCTGGCTTTGTATCATTAAAACATCTCCTTTTATAAATTTTAAAAATGTTTTTATACTATTTATTATGCTCAAAAAATCTAATATAATTGTTACCGTACGATATCAAACTTTTATCATGAAAGGAAGCTGTCATGGAGTTAAAGGGACGTTTGAAACTTATTGCAGATATGACCCCTAATTGCAATATTGTATGCGATATCGGGACGGATCATGCATATATTCCCATTTATCTTGTGATGAATAAAAAGTGTCAAAGGGCATTGGCCTGTGATGTCAGAAAAGGCCCTATAAGTTTTGCAGACAAAAATATAGATGAATATGGTCTTTCACAATACATAAGTACCAGGATAGGATACGGATTGGACCCCATAGAGGAAAACGAGGTTGATGTTATAATTATTGCAGGAATGGGCGGACAGCTCATAAAGGAAATACTGGAAAGGAGTCTTGCCAAGGCTCAAAAAGCAAAGGCGCTGATTATTCAACCGATGAATGCTATAGAACTTATTCGCCAGTGGCTTTACGAAAAGGGTTTTGATATTTTTGACGAGAAGCTTGCAAAAGAGGAAGACAGAATATACAATGCCATGATTGTAAAGTGGACGGGCAAGGCCCAATCAAAAGAGGAAGCATACTATTATATCGGTGAGAAGCTTTTTGAAAATAAAGACCCGCTTTTACCGGAGCTTATTGAAAAGAAAATAGGACAGATGGAAAAAATTATTTTGGAAATGGAGAAAATGAACGATAAAAACTCCAAGAAAAGAATGGACACCGTAAGGATTAGAGATGAAATATCAAAGCTTTTTATGGAATACAAAGAAAAAGCTTAAGAGGAGTGGTTTTATGAGTATTAAAGCAAGAGAGATAATAAAATACATGGAGGAACTGGCCCCAAAGAGCCTTGCGGAGGATTATGACAATGTCGGGCTGCTTGTGGGAAACAGGGAAAGCCTCATAGAAAGAATTCTTGTATGTCTCGATGTCAATTCAAAGACTGTGGATGAGGCTATTTCCAAAAAAGCTGACTTGATTATATCCCATCATCCTGTCATATTTAAAGGCATTAAAAGGATAAATGAGGATGACCCAAAGGGAAGTATCATTTACAGGTTGATAAAAAACGATATTGGGGTTTACAGTGCCCATACCAATCTGGATGTTGCCCATGGGGGAGTTAACAATTACCTTTCTTCGCTTTTAGGGCTTACGGATATAAGCAATCTTAAGGATTACAAGGCTGAAAAGCTTTACAAGATAGTAGTATTCGTACCCCATGACAATGTGGATGCGGTCAGGGATGCAATGAGCCGGGTCGGAGCCGGGTGGATAGGCAATTACAGTGACTGTTCCTTTATGACAGCAGGGACGGGGACATTTAGGCCTTTGGAAGGGACAAATCCCTATATTGGAGCTACGGGTAATCTGGAGAAGGTTGACGAGTACAGGCTGGAAACTGTAGTCAGCCAAAAAGACCTTAAAAAAGCAATAGAAGCGATGATAAAGGTTCACCCTTATGAGGAAGTGGCTTATGACATTTACCCCCTTGAGATAAATGGAAAACAGTATGGCATGGGAAATGTGGGTGTACTTGAATCTCCCAAAAGCCTTGAGGAATTTATAGCTGTTGTAAAAGAAAAGCTTAATGTAAAAAATGTAAGAGTAATTGGCGGCATCGGGAAGAAGATTGGGAAAGTGGCAGTATTCTGCGGCAGCTTTGACCGGGAAGTGATGGAGGCTGCAAAATCAAAAGCGGATGTACTGGTTACCGGAGATGTAAAGTATCATGATGCTATGGACATGTTGGAAATGGGAATGTGCGTTATAGATGCCGGTCATTTTAATACTGAAAGGATTATTGCAGATAGGCTTGTTGAGTTAATAAAAGAGAATTTTCCACAAGTTGAGGTTATGAAAAGCAATTTGGAAGAGGATCCATTTAAAATTTGTTGACATTTGTATCTTGTGTCCGTATAATATATTTTACTGATGAAAACTAAAAATGTTGAGTAAGCCAGATAGTCGCGGGTACAGTGCCGAAAGGCCGTACACGAGGAAAGTCCGGGCTCCATAGGGCAGGGTGCCGGGTAACTCCCGGTGAAGGCGACTTCAAGGAAAGTGCAACAGAGATATACCGCCTGCTGGAAATTGAAGCAATTTGTTTCGGTTTTCAGTATGGCAAGGGTGGAAAGGTGAGGTAAGAGCTCACCAGCGGTATGGCGACTTACCGGCTATGTAAACCCCACCTGGAGCAACACCGTATAGAGGGACGTTAAGGTGGCCCGCCAGTCCCGGGTAGGTGGCTTGAGCTATATAGAAATATATAGCTAGATAGATGACTATCAAATACAGAACCCGGCTTATAGACTTACTCAATAGTAAAATATCAAAAGCACCAGCTTATACGGCTGGTGCTTTTGCATGATAGATTTATGCTTCTTTGATTGATAACTGATTAATGAGCTTTGTGGCTTTATTAAGTTCTAAAATAGCATTTCTGTATTTTAGAGCCGATTTAATTTTGTTTGAAAGTATAAATTTATTGATTTGCTCTATTGGTTTTATAATATAATCAAATATTTCGAACTCGAGAATTTTTTCTATATTTTCTGTGCTGTCGAGATTTGATGTAACAATTACGGGAATTTCCTTGTAATAAGATGTTTTTGAAAATTCTTTCAAAAAATCGTATCCGTCCATTATAGGCATAACTATGTCAAGGAGTATCAAGTCGATATTGCGGCTTTCAATAAGCTCTAAAGCCTCGCGTCCGTTTAAAGCGGAAACAATGCTGTATCTTTCACCGTAAAGGTAATTTTTGATGATGGCATTGTCAAAGACATTGTCATCAATTACTAGAATTGTATTGATCATAGTACTACCCCTTTTAATTTTAATCTAATCTAATGATAAGTATATTCTATAAATTATAAAAAAACCTTTGGTAATATATGGGATGAGGTTATGTTAATTTTATATGAAAAATAACTGTTACGGTTTAAATTCGATAAAAAAAATTGTATAATAAGAATTTGAGATGCATTTTAGATGATATTTTTTAGTTTTCAATAGTTGGATTCATATCATTTTGGAGCCGGAGGTGAGGCTGGTAATATGAGCAATACGGAGAAGGAATTGATAAACAGGGCTAAAAAGGGCGATATTGAAGCGTTTGAGCAGCTTATAGAAGGCTGTCAAAAGAAAGTATTCAATATTGCTTTCAGAATGCTGGGAAATTATGATGATGCCAGTGAGTTGGCACAGGAAGTTTTTTTGAAAGCATATAAATCTATAAAGAATTTTAAAGGAGATTCCCTTTTTAATACATGGATATATAAGGTCACAACGAATGCCTGCCTCGATGAGATTCGTAAAAGAAAAAATAAGAAAGTTGTCTCTCTCGATGAAGACGTTGAAATTGGCGGGAATGAAATAAAACGTCAGATTAAGGATGACTCACCGGGTCCTGAACTGGCAGCTGAGGATAATGAACTCAAAAGGGCTGTAAAGGATTCGATAAACATGTTGTCTGAAGAGTACAGGACAGTTATTGTGCTAAGAGATATTCAGGGATTTAGCTATGAAGAAATAGCCAACATAATAAAATGTCCCGAAGGAACGGTTAAGTCGAGAATCAACAGGGCTCGACAGGCTCTAAAAAAAATACTTCAAAAAAAGAAGGAACTTATAAATGAGGAATACGTCAAATAATATTGAAAGGAGGGTTGGAAATGAAAAAATGTAATGAAGTAATTGAATTAATGTCTTTATATATAGATAATGAGTTGGACAATGAGACAAGAAATAAGATTGATGAACATATAAAAACATGCGAAAGCTGTAAAAGTGAGCTTGATGCACTAAAAGAAATTGTCGGCGTATTGGGCTCTTTTGAGGAGGTTGAGCTTCCTTTAGGATTTAAAGAGGAGCTTCATGAGAAACTTGTGGCCGAAAAGAATCAAAATGAATTAGAGAACAAGACTGTGCAATTTAGGAAAAAGTTTGCCGGTTTTGCATCATCTATTGCTGCGGGACTTGTACTGGTATTTGTTGCAGGAAGCCTAATTTTAACCCGGGGTTTATTGGGCAATGCTCCAAAAGACAGCAACAAACTGTTAATGAAAAACGGGGGAGCATCAGAAGCTACTCTAAATCATGATAATAATTCCAATATATTTGGACATGAGGAGGATTCTCAAATAGAAATTTTATTCAATGAAGGTTCTAAGGACTCTTCTCAAGACCAAAAATATGATATTGGGGCTGGAGATACTAAAGCGAAAGGATTTCGACAGTATGATGCTTCTTCTCCAGTGGATCCTCCTTCGGAAGAACCGGCACTTTCAATGATTACAGCTTTAAATGCGCCTTCTTATGACGTGTATATTACAATCACTTCATCGGATATTGAAAAAGAAACGGATAATATTAATAATATTGCCCATTTGTGCAATATAGAAATTGAAACATACGGTTCGAAAGATGCTTCCGTTTCCAGCCCGGATGAGAATAAAAAGGTGCTGAGTTTTGATGTGGACAGTACAAAATACAACAGTTTTGTAAACGAGCTGAAAAAAGAATATGGCGTAAATCTCTCCTTGGATGAAAAATTAAATGACCAAGATGCAACGATAAAAGTCGAAATATCAATACTTAAAGAGTAGGATATATGTTAAAAAAGAAAAATTCTTCATATTAAGAAGGATATTTTGTTCGCTTTGTCGAATATACATCATCATTGTGGTTTTGTGTTTCAAAGGATTGAAATGTCCACGAGTCTAAGGAGGGATCATAATGATGAATGTCGAGTTGTCCAATTGGGTTCCGATTCAGAAAGAAGAATACGTATTGTCTGTTAAGGAAAAAGAAGAGATTTTCAAGCGAGGAGCTGTTATCAGTATTAAGCATGGCTATATTTTTGAACCGGTTCTCTCGGTTATACAAAAGACTGAAGGTGAGTGCGTCTATTTCAGAATTCCTGAAGAGTTCTTGAAAAATAATGTATTTAAAGGCGATTTGGTTTCCTGCCAGGTTATGCAGGGAGAGTATGAATATATTATTAATGGGATAATAAGCGAGTTCGAAGTAACTTATCCATGGCTGGTAGAGGTTACAATAAAGAGCGTCAGCAGAGTAAAGAATAATAGAAATGCAAAAAGATACCTCACTAATTTTCAGTCAAGGTTTTATACAAAGGGATCGGATACCGGCATATATGCCATAATTAAGAATATCAGCATGACTGGAGTGGGAGCAGTTTTCAGAGAAGAAATCAAGCCTCAAAGCCTTGTAAATGTGTTTGTAAGTGCTTCTATTGACAAAATACAATCTTTAGAATTTAAAGCAAAAATAAACAGGATAATAAACCGGGAAATATACAACGAGTACGGTTTGGAAATTGTTGAAATAGATGAAATCAACAAAGACAAACTTGATAAGCTGATTTATCGCCTCGAGTGCAATGAAGCTGAGTTTGTATCCAATAGTCTTAAATAAGTATTATAACACGTATAAAAAATTAAGGGACAGCTGTTTACTGCTGTCCCTTTTTTGTGTACAATTATTTTGTATGTGTACGATTACTTGTTTTTAGCATTAAAATACGGGAAAGATTATTTCCTTATGTGGACAGTATTATCAGACAAAATAAAAAAAGGTGATGGTTAAAATTGTTTATAGATGCAGTGGTAAAGAGGATTGAGAACGGATATGCAGTTTTGGTATCCGATGATTGCTGCCTTGAGGTAAGCATTCCTGTTAAAGAAGGGGAAACAATGTATATGAAAGGAGAAAATGTTTCTTTAATTATCGATAATGACGGCACAGTTAAATGCTTGACGGATAAACAAACTAAAAAGAGAAATCCTACTAATAAAGGATAAAGTTATACTAATTGCAGAAAAAACGATATGATAAAATATCAACTTAAAGATAAAGAAACTGAGAGGTTTATAGAATGAGCAAACAAAAATTGATGGCTATAGATGGAAACAGTATTCTTAATAGAGCTTTCTACGGGCTCCGTGAACTTTTGGTAACATCCGACGGTACATATACCAACGGAATTTATGGCTTTATAAATATAATGCAAAAATTTATTGAAGAGGAGAAACCCCAATATATTTGTGTTGCGTTTGATCTTAAAGCTCCAACTTTTAGGCATAACAAATACGAAGGTTATAAGGCAAACAGGAAAGGCATGCCGGAAGAGCTTCGGGTTCAGGTTCCTCTGCTTAAGGACGTTTTGGATGCAATGAATATAAAAAGGCTTGAAATGGAGGGTTTTGAGGCTGACGATATATTGGGTTCCATTTCATTGTGCGCCGAGAAAAAGGGAATGGAAGTAATACTGGTTACTGGAGACAGGGATGCCTATCAGTTGGTGGGACCTTCCACAAGACTTAAACTTCCCAGAACGAAAGGCGGGAAGACAGAGGTTGAGGAATATGACTACAACCGGATTGTAGAAGTTTACGGCATTGAGCCCCAACAGTTTATTGAGGTCAAGGCTTTGGCAGGAGATACCTCCGATAATATTCCCGGGGTTCCCGGTATTGGTGAAAAGACGGCCTTGGATCTCATAAGAGAGTATAATAATCTCGAAAACCTCTATAACTCATTGGACAGCATCAAAAAGAAAGGCCTTAAGGAAAAGCTTGAGACTTTCAAGGAACAAGCTTTAATGAGCAGGGAGCTTGCCCGGATTGAAAGGAATATGCCGTCCCTTTGTGATATTGAAGAGCTTAAAATGGTGGAGATTGACAGGCAAAAGACCTATGAGATATTTAAAAGGCTGGAGTTTAAAAGCTTTATTGATAAGTTTGGATTAAATGATGTCCAAAGCCAGGATAGTGTAGAGATGGAGATTAAAATTGTTAAAAAAAGTGATGAGCTAAAGGATTTAAAAGACAATATCCAAAGAGATGGAGAAGTTTATATCTATTATTTGCTTGATAAAACGGGAAGTTTTTCTCAAAAGCTTGCTGCTCTTGCAATTTCATCAAAAGAAGATGAAGCATGGTATGTGGACTTTACCGGCAATATAGATGAAGATGAGTTTTTTAGGCAGTTTAAGGACATATTAGAGGATGAAAATATAAAAAATACGGTCATGATTTCAAGAATTTTATAGTATATTTAAATAATCGGGGAATAGACTTTAACGGTTTGGCTTTTGACACCATGATTGGAGCTTATATAATAAACTCGTCAAAGGATACCTATACAATATCCGAGCTGGCTCAGGAGTATTTAAACTTGAATGTCAAGGCAGTTGAGGAGCTGACGGGGAAAGGCAAAAATTTTACCCTATACCGGGATATGCAGCCCGATGTTCTTTCGAAGACTGTCGGCATTTATCCCTATGTCATAAACAAAGTCAGCCGGAAAATAGACGGTCTTTTTAAAGAAAACAATCAGGAGCAGCTCTATTACGATATCGAGCTTCCGCTTGTAAGAGCCTTGGCAGATATGGAATATTACGGTTTTAAGGTTAATGTAAATGCCCTTGTGGAGTTTTCAAAAGAGCTGCAGGAAAAGATAGATGTTGTCACAAAGGAAATATACACTCTGGCAGGAGAGGAGTTTAATATCAATTCTCCAAAACAGCTGGGGGTTATCCTTTTTGAGAAACTGGGCCTTCCGGTTATAAAGAAAACAAAGACCGGATATTCAACCGATGCGGAAGTATTGGATGAGTTGTCCGACAGGCATGAAATTGTGGAAAAAATACTGGAATATAGACAGCTTGTAAAGCTCAAATCCACTTATGCAGAAGGACTTCTGGCTGTCATAAATCCTCATACGGGAAAGATTCATTCCAGTTTCAACCAGACGGTGACGGTGACGGGAAGGATAAGCAGTACAGAGCCCAATCTCCAGAACATTCCCATAAAACTTGAAATGGGAAGGAAGGTACGAAAGGTCTTTATCCCTTCAAATGAGAATTATCAGCTTCTTGATGCGGATTATTCTCAGATTGAGCTTCGGGTTCTGGCTCATATAACCGATGATGAGAATATGATAAATGCGTTTTTAAATAACGAAGATATCCATACTTCTACCGCTGCAAGTGTCTTTGGAATACCGAAGGAAGAGGTTACTCCTATTATGAGATCAAGAGCGAAGGCTGTCAATTTCGGAATTGTTTACGGAATAGGGGACTTCAGCCTTGCCAAGGATCTTAAGATAAGCAGGAAAGAAGCAAGGATGTATATAGACAGTTATTTGGACAGGTATCCCAATGTAAAGAGATACATGCATGACATTGTAGAAGAGGGCAAGGAAAAAGGCTTTGTAACCACAATGTTCAAAAGAAGAAGGTATCTTCCGGAGCTAAAATCGCGCAACTTCAACATAAGGTCTTTTGGAGAACGTATTGCAATGAATACTCCGATACAGGGAAGTGCTGCGGATATAATCAAAATTGCGATGGTAAAGGTACATGGAGAACTCAAAAAGAGGAAGCTTAAGTCCAGGCTGATACTCCAGGTTCACGATGAGCTTATTGTGGAGGTTTTCAAGGAAGAAAAGGAAGAAGTCGAAAAGATTCTGTCCGAAGGCATGCAGAATGCCGTAAGCCTGAAAGTACCGTTGGTTGTAGAGGTTAAATCGGGGAACAACTGGTACGAGACTAAGTAATATGATATAGAGGGATGTTGAAATTGAGGACAATTGGAGTTACCGGAGGAATAGGGAGCGGAAAAAGCACAGTATCTAAAATTTTGGGCGAACTGGGTGCCCAGATAATTGATGCTGATGTTATTGCAAAAGATATTACCCGAAAAGACCGTAAAGCATACAGGGAAATAGTGGAATACTTTGGGTCTCAAATACTTCTGCCCGACGGAGAAATTGACAGGAAAAAGCTTGCGGCAGAGGTTTTCAACAATAAAGACAAATTAGAGGTTTTAAACAGCATAACTCACAGACATGTAGCAGAAATTATTATAGAAAAACATGAAATTTTAAAGGGATTGGGAAAATCTATTGTTATAGATGCACCTATTCCGATAAAGCATGGATTCCTTGATATTGCTGATGAAGTCTGGGTGGTAGTGGCAGATATGGAAAACAGGATAAAAAGGGTAATGGAAAGAAGCGGATTAACTTATGAACAAGTATTGGAAAGAATAAACGCGCAGTTAAGCGATGAATATTATTGCAGCCTTGCCGATGTAATAATTAAAAACGACGGTACTTATGAAGAGCTTGTAAGAATGGTTGAAGCAAACTATAACAAGCGGTCTTAGCATGGCAAAAAGAATTCGTTAAGGTGGGTATTTTTGTGGCTAGCAAATTTAAAAGAAATTTGAAAGTTATTTTTATTTTTGCAGTGGTATTGGTTTCTATTGTATTCATTTTAGAAGGAGCTATTAAAATGCTGTTTCCTCTGAAATATAAGGAATACGTTTTCAGGTATTCTTCCGAATATAATTTGGACCCGTACCTTGTTTTTTCAATTATAAAAGCAGAAAGCAGCTTTAACCCCGATGCAACTTCGCCTAAAAATGCACGGGGGCTCATGCAGGTAACCGATGATACGGCATTCTGGATTGCAGAAATGATGGGTATAAAGGATTTTAAGGTGGAATATTTATACGATCCTGATACAAACATAAAATTTGGATGCTGGCTGCTAAACAACTTGGAGAAGCAGTTTGACAGTCGTGTCCTTGTGGTGGCCTCATACAATGCCGGTGCTGCATGTGTGCGTTCCTGGCTGAACGACAGCAAGTACAGCGCAACGGGAGAAAGTCTTGATGTTATACCTTACAAAGAAACAGAGATTTACACTAAAAGGGTGGAGAATTTCTACAGTATTTATAAAATGCTTTACGAAAAAGATATTTAGTGATATTTTATAAAAGGATGTATTCGAAAGGCCGGACATTGATGTCGCTGAAAAAGCGGATATTTGTGAAAACCGGATGAAGAGCACAGAAATGAACATCGCATAAAAAATGTGTAAAAGCAGTATTGGGTGATATTTCATGAGCAAACTAAATTGATGAGGCACGCTTTGAGTGGCTGTCGGTTCTAAAGCGTATGGAGTTTGAGTGCTTGGTGTTGCTGTTGTCGGAATATACGGCTTTCATATTCTTGTGATGGCTCTTATAGCATTCGTCGCAGTATCTGCCTGTGCGTATGCTTTTTCCGCAGCTTTCGCAGAACAGGAAATGATTATCCTTTTCTAGGATTTCAAGCCTGCTTTCACGAAGATAACGCTTGATTTTCTTTACAGAAATATCAAGGTCTGTTACTACGTCAAAGATTTTGGCACAAGGGTGCAAATTAAGATAATCCTTGATTTTTTTGAAATCAAGTTCGTCATTTTCCTGACACATAGGACATACTTTGAAGAAACCGTTTGGATTATATAGTTTTCCGCATATTTCGCAAGTTACAATATCTATCATAGAACTCACCCTATTTTAATTATTATAACACCATCCTACACTTTAATTATACACCGATATCGTTTCTGTGTTAATGGTTATATTGACTTAAATTGGGCGGCATCAAATAGTAAAGAAGTCCTATGGTTGCGGTAATGAGATGTTGTTTAGTAAGTATGATATGTTAAAGCGGGGGAAAACAGTGAAAAAATACAACTTTGGCTATCTTTTTCTAATGATTACGGTAATTTTTTTCAGTACATATGAGGTGGTAAGCAAAACAATTATAGGTAGAGTCAACCCTTTTCAAATCAATTTTCTGAGGTTTTTTATCGGAGGTTCTCTGCTCTTTTTGTTTTTATTGATAAAGCATGATTTGAAAATTGATAAAAAAACCTGGCAATTGTTGCTTTGGCAGGAATTCTCAACGTAGTATTCAGTATGAATTTGCTTCAGTTGAGTTTAAGTATTGCGTATGCCAAAGCAGCCATAGTGGCGGTTATTTTTAGCAGCAATCCGATATTTGTAGCAATTTTTGCAGCTATTATGGACAAGGAAAGAATACCTTTGTTTAAAGCTGTGGGCATGCTTCTTGGCGTGTTGGGCATAGCGGCAATAAGCATTGATGGACAGGCTCTTGGGGATATAAATATATTAAGTCCCCTTCTTGCATTGATGTCGGCGGTTCTATACGGACTATACACTGTGGTTGGCAGAAGGGCATCATCTAAAATCGGCAGCCTAAAAATGAATGCCTATTCATTTTTAATCGGCAGCCTTGCCTTGCTTCCTTTTTTATTGATAAAGGATATTCCGGTTTTTAAATTCGATTATTCGGCATGTCTCCAGGTTGTATATCTTTCGGTTTTTGTCACAGGGATTGCTTACCTGACTTATTTTATGGGGTTGACCCGAACGGGGGCCGGCAGCGGTTCTATGGTCTTTTTTCTGAAGCCTGTTTTGGCAAGCTTGTTTGCAATTGTATTTCTTAGTGAAAGAGTTACTTTAAATCTTGTATTGGGTACAGCTCTTATACTTTTAGGGATGGCTGTAATGCTTTATTGGGAGGGAATATGGAAGAAGTTTGTATAGGTTTGAAAGATGAGTAATTGACAAAAATTAAAAACAAATATAAAATATGAGTATGTAAAGGGAAAATATTCTATCGTTTTGGGGAAAAAAAGATACGATGAATGATATAATAAATGGATTTTTAAAGGAAAAGCGGGCCAATAGCTTTCGCCAACAGAGAAATTTTGTTTATTTCAGATGGATGGCTCTGTTGCTTGTTATACCTCTTTTTTTTCTGGTTTCTGGTTGTTCGCGGACAGAAAAGTCTTTCTGGTTTACCTTTTTACTGGCAATTTTATACAACGGATTTCAAACTTTGATTCTTTTGTTCATGCGGCCGAATAATTGGATAAAGAAATTTATAAGTCTTGCTTTTTATTTCGATATAGTTTTCATTTGTGCTTTCTCCTACATTTTTAATGGAATTGATTCCGATATATACATACTCATGTTTTTTGTAATTGCATATTACGGTATTGGTAAAGATGTTTCGGGCACCATAAATATCAGTATTTTCAGTATAATGCTTTACACGGTTTCATCTATTCTGGTAAAAGCGGATAATATTGAAGAATTAAACTTTTTGAAACTTCTAATAAGAGATTTTTTCGTTTTGCTGGTCGCATACGGTGTGTCAATAGTTATTTTGGAAGTCAAAAGATATGATGAGATGCATAAAAGGGAGTTTAAGCTTGCTAGGACGGATAAGCTTACAGGGCTTGCCAACAGGCATATGCTGGATCAGAAACTTGAGGAAGAAGCGCTTTACTGTGAGTATTCAAAAAAACCGTTAAATATACTCATGTTTGATATTGATAATTTTAAGAAATTCAACGATACTTATGGTCATGTCTGGGGAGATAAGCTTCTGTCGCTTTTTGGCGACATAATAATGCAAAGTATCAGAAAGACGGATATTCCTTTTCGTTATGGGGGAGAGGAGTTTATGGTTCTCATAAGGGACCTTGACCTTGAGACTGCCAAAAGTGTAGGAGACAGGATTAGGCGTCAGCTTGAAAAGCAGAATCTGTTTGCCGGTGAAGGCAATAACAAAGGTAAAGTTACCGTAAGCTGCGGTGTTGCCCAATTTCCTACACATTCTGACGATATAAAAAAGGTTGTTGATTATGCTGACAGGGCGCTGTACTACGCAAAGGAAATAGGAAAGAATATTGTTGTTAGCTATGATGAAATAGGCAAGCTCAGAGAAGCGGTGCAGATTGATATAGATACCTACTTAAGCAAGTAAAAAAGCTCTAAAGACATTAAATTATATGTCTTTGAGCTTTTTCATTTACTTTTTCTTTTAAAAAACTTCTTTTACAGTTTTCTTCCCACTGCAAGAGCTACAGGTTCAAGCTCTTTCATTAGCTGTTCGAACCTTGAAGGGATCAAGGACTGCTGACCGTCACACAAAGCACATTCAGGCTGGCTATGCACTTCAATGATTAATCCGTCGGCTCCGGTTGCTATTGCACCTTTTGAAAGGGGCTCTACATACTTCCATGTACCTGCTGCATGGCTGGGATCAAGCACTATTGGTAAATGGGACAGTTCTTTTACCACAGGAATAGCGCTCATGTCAATAGTATTTCTTGTGGCTGTTTCAAAAGTTCGGATACCCCGTTCGCAAAGTATTACATTGGGATTGCCTTCGGAAATAATATATTCGGCAGCCATCAGCCATTCTTCAATGGTTGCGGACAATCCTCTCTTTAAGAGTACAGGTTTATTATACATTCCAACTTCTTTAAGCAGCCTGAAATTTTGCATGTTTCTTGCGCCGATTTGAATGATGTCTGTGTAGGAAGCTACAAGTTCCACATCTCTTGTGTCCACAACCTCGGTGACAAGTTTTAGTCCGGTTGCTTCACGGGCAACAGCCATTATTTTAAGTCCGTCTTCTTCCAAGCCTTGGAAGGCATAAGGGGATGTACGGGGCTTGAAGCACCGCCACGAAGTATTTTTGCTCCTGCCGCTTTTACTTTTTTTGCTGTTTCAACATAGATTTGCTCGTTTTCAATTGCACAGGGGCCGGCCATAACTACTACTTCATTGCCTCCGATTCGCACATCGCCTACTTCAACAATGGTTGGCTCCTGCTTTAACTCTTTGCCTGCCAGCTTATAAGGCTTCATGATGGGAACAATGCTTTCAACTCCCGGCATAGTAGATATGGAGTGGGTGTTAAGAAGTCTTTTATCTCCAATTGCACCAATTATTGTTTTTACATCCCCGACAATGGATGAGTTTTGAAACCCAGATCCAAAAGTTTTTTTTCTACGTTGTCAATCTGTTCTTTTGTAGCATTCTGATTCATTACAATAATCATAGTAATAACCTCCATATATTATTTTTTTAATATTTTCCAGCTTCTATGCTTTTGCTTCTTAGATTTTTACTTCAAAAGATAAAATAAAAGCTCGGGACATCGAGTCCCTTCGCTTTTGCCTCTTTCATTTCATTCCAAGAGGCAAAATAAAAACTCCTCATTCCTTATTTCTTAAGGGACGAGGAGTGTATTTTCCACGCGGTACCACCCAAATTGCATAATGCCCACTCATTATTGTACGGGACTACATACAAATAATCCGATACAACCTTTCTTTTAACGGTGAAAGCTCCGGTTAAGCCTACTTTAGCGATTTACTCAGCTTTTCAGCCAACAGCTCAGGCGGTGAACTTCAATTATAATCCTTTTACCGGGCTCGCACCGTCCCCAGCTCGCTTAAAAAGAATATATAATCTACTTTACCCCTTCATTGCCTTTATTATCAATTTTTTTACTGTTACCAATTATTTTACCACTTAGAAGGATATCAGTCAATATAAAACTTCGTGAA
>NZ_BAVR01000031.1 GCF_000521465.1 Acetivibrio straminisolvens JCM 21531 | reverse complement strand
CCAGTTATATTAAGTCTGGTTCCATTACCAATAGTAGAATCAATTTCAAATTTACCGTCCAAAAGCTCAACTCTTTCTCTCATGCTTATAAGACCAAATCCTCCGTTAATGTTTTCTCCGCTTGTTTTCAAAGAACCAATGTCAAAGCCTACTCCATTGTCTAATATATAGAGCTTTAGTTCTTTTTCCATAAATTCAAGATTTATAGTAACTTTATCTGCATGAGCATGCTTTTTAATATTATTGATGGCTTCCTGGACAAGTCTGAAAACCGTTAACGATACTACAGGTCTCAATTGTTCACAATTGCCCCTTGTATTAAATGATACTGTTATTTTAGATTCTTCCTGATAGGTCTCTAAATATCTTTGAAGGGTTGGTATCAAACCTAAGTCATCAAGTGACATCGGCCTTAAGTCATATATTATTTTTCTTACATCCCGAAGTGTTTCTCTGACAACGGACTTTAAAGTTTTAAGTTCCTCTTTTGCCTTTTCAGGTTCAGAGTCAACCAACCTTTCGCATATTTCCGCCTTTAAAACGATATTGGACATCGATTGGGCCGGACCGTCATGAATTTCCCTTGCAACCCGCTGCCGCTCCTCTTCCTGAGCCTTTATTATCTGGATTCCAAAAAGCCGTCTCTGTTTCATATCTTCAAGCTGCAGACTCACATTCTCAAGGTCTCCGGTAAGATAGCTCAGTGATACTCCAATCTGTGAGATTAGGTTATCTGCTTTTTCAACAGTCTTGTAGGCTTCTTTGAGCCGCAATTCCAATTCATTTCTTCTTTTGATATAATACTGCTCCCGTTCCCGCTTTATTGCAAGCTCAACCCGAATATTGTCCGCTTTCTCATAAGTTTTTCTTATTTCATCCTCTGAATATTTATCGTAATTTTTGCTCACAACCATTAGCTGTTTCTTGCTTTCGTTAAGTGCAATCTCAAGAATTTCCACACTTTGAATAACTTCAGCCGTTTTATGCTTTAGCTCAGTCAACTCCCTTTCAAGCCTCAGGCATTCTTTCCTTGCGCTTTCAGCAATGTCAAACAACTCTGTTTTGCTGTTGTTTATGGCTTCAACTGTTTTCTTAATTATCTTGTCTAGATTTGCTGTATCTACTTTTTTATAGTTAGCCACGTTGATACCTCACCATATTTTCGACTAATATTTATATTCTACATAACCAAATGAAATCCTTTGGTATTTTATTCCATGCATGATTTTTTTTAACAAATTCTTCAACATATATATCGTCTTATGTCTACTTATTATAGAATTCGACTTGTAAAATGCATATTATTCCCCTACTTATCTTTTATTAAATGTGTTATAATGTTCTAAAAAAGAAGAAAGGACAAGCAAAAGATGAAGTCAAAGGTAGCCATTATTAAAACCACTCCAGCTACAGTTTTGGAGGATTATCATAGACTTATGAATCTTGCCGATTATCAGAACTATATCTCCAAAGATGTCGATACGGCACTTAAAATAAATATAAGCTGGCACTTTTTCTATCCGGGAAGTTCCACAACACCATGGCAGCTTGAAGGTGTTATCCGTGCTTTAAAACGCGACGGATTCAAATCCGAACTTATCCACGGCTGCCACAACAGAACGGTAGTAATTGACGCTCATTTGGGTGAGAAGGAAAACAAACAAATTAATGTTATAAACTCCCATAATCTTCGAAACATTCACCTCTACGAGGGCGAGGAATGGATTGATATAAGAGATGCAGTAGGAGATCTTACAAAGAAGTTTCTATGCCTCAATGAAGTTTATCCAAAAGGTTTTTCCATTCCAAAAAGATTTATAGGGGAAAATATTATACATCTTCCCACTGTAAAGACCCATGTATTCACCACCACTACCGGTGCAATGAAAAACGCCTTCGGCGGCCTTTTGAATGAAAAAAGGCATTGGACCCACCCGGTGATTCATGAGACTTTGGTGGATTTGCTTATGATACAAAAAAGATCCACAATGGCATTTTTGCCGTTATGGACGGAACTTTTGCAGGAGACGGGCCGGGTCCCCGCTGCATGGTTCCCCATGTAAAAAATGTTATTTTAGCTTCCGCGGATCAAGTAGCCATCGATGCTGTAGCTGCAAAACTGATGGGATTCGATCCACTGAAGGATTGCAAATATATCCGCTTGGCGCATGATGCAGGACTGGGCTGCGGCGACGTCAGACAGATTGAAATCGTCGGAGACCTTGACGCTTTAGATGAAAAGTGGAATTTTGCAGGCCCCTTTAAGAAAATGACCTTCGCTAGCAAATGCCAGCATCTAATTTATTGGGGCCCGTTAAAAAAACCGGTAGAGTGGTCATTAAAAACCATTTTGGCTCCATGGTCCTATATGGCAAGTGTTATTTACCATGATATGTACTGGTACCCCAAAAACTACGGCAGAGTTGAGGAAATCCTAAATTCGGACTGGGGACGGCTGTTTGCCAACTGGGAGCAACTGGAGCTGTCTCCGGATGACCTGTCCGTCCCAGGCTGGAATGACGTTGGGGATAAACCTTTAAGACTTGATAAAGAAACAAGAAAAATGATACGCAAAGCCTTCAGGGTTCTTGGAACTGCAATTAAGGAAGCACCGGAGTTTCACGCCAAGAAGGCAAAAAATATTCGATAAAAATAAAGTCTTAAAAAAATACCATACCGGCATAATATTATGTTGGTATGGTATTTATACATATAAAATGATTTAATAAATTTTAATTAATCTCTTTACTCAGCACCTTTTAAGTATCTCTATTTTAGAAGGATCAATTTATGCAGATAAAGCAGGTCTTTACTGACTCCACTAAATCCCGGTATATTTTTTCGCTACTTCTATACAATCAATGCCTACCGCTCCTTGTTGATAACCCGGTGAATTTTTTATTATAATACTGTTTAATCCACTTTCTAAATCAGCTACCAAAAATACACCTCTTGGCGTGTCCCAACCTGACTGGGTACATTCTACTTGGTAAGTTGTACCGTTTATAACAACATCCAGCTTCCTGTATGTTCCCGACAAATAAGTTATTTTTATCAAATATTTACCGGATTCATTTCTTGTGAAATAATATCCCAGGTTATTTGTCCCTGTTACTTCAACATACTTTCCGCCCGAACAATTTATGTTATTTACTACTGCTAAGTTCTGGTAATTAGCAGTTTCAGCTTCAGAGAGTGATACATCGCCGCTGTATTTTTTTAATTGATACTCAATAACGTTTAGCTGTTGTTCGGTAAATAAGGAAAGTGTATATCCTATTGGTCTGTTTTCATACTCGTCCAATTTATTGAGGAACAGAAGAAACTTCTCATAATTATTGGTTGGGATATAATTATTTTCATCCGCAAAATATTGGAATGTTTGTGTAAATGAATTCCAAGATGTAGCTGACCGAACGGCTAATAATCCTATTATAAAATCTCCTGAATATTCGTTATTTTCAAGTTTGTCCAAATCTTTGAATTCAAAATAATACCACAGACCGGGTGTGCCTTTTTTTCCATAGTAAGTATTGCCCATGTATACAACACATCCCACTCTTGACAAAGCAGCATAGCCTTTAAAGCTTCCCCAGAATTCACCATCAAAGTTCCATCTGTCGATGTCAAATTGGTGTCCGATTTCATGAGGGAGTGCCCATGAAAGCGCACTTTCATTTTTGAAGTGAATAAAATCATCTTTAACAGCATCGTAATTCCACCATATATAACTCCTTGTGGATGCCTCTCCGACCCATGGTAAATTAATTCTTTGTACAACCTTTATTTTTTCATTTTCAAAATGCGTTTCATAATCAAGACCTGTAAGTGATTCATTCTCATCTACCAACCGATCATAAGTGCTAATGAACTCATCAAGAGCATCTGATGAAATACCGCTATCTATTATATCAGCTCTTCTTACTCCAAACATTATTTTACTGCCTTCCATTTTTACCATACTGTCATCAGTATACAGTTTGAAATCGTCAAACCAACATGTCCCAATAGCATCGCAGTTATTTAGTCTGAATTTTACCTTTCCATCATAAGGAGCCTGGAAATTGATAACGGCAGTAGCCCAGTCTTCGTCATTATTAATTACGCCTTTACTTATCATTCCCCAATGGGTTTCATAATCTCTTTTGTTTGAAGCTTTAAGCCGCACACTAATATTTCCGCCCGCGAAGGTATTATGTTCTTCAAAACCAGTTATTTGAGTGCGTACTAAAACTTCTGCTCTATAATATTTGTATGGTTCCAATTGAATTTCTGCAGATTCAAAATAAGAAGAACCATAATTGTTCCTGTATGCACTGGAAGTTATCGATAATGCCTTTGAATTATCAACACCGCCGGTCATATCCCATGTGCAGGTATCTCCGGACATTGCTTTGGCAGTCCAACCTATGGGCTGGCCGTTTGCACCCGATTCAAAATCAGTATTTGGAACAAGGTCTTTTGTGATTGTTATAAAATCTATTTCCGGTGCAGTGGCTGAAGGATTTGAGAATATTAACTGGCAAGCACCTTTTTGCAAAGAAACTTCCTTGCTTATGCTACCGATATTTCTGGTATTTCCGTTTCCAGGGCATACCATTGCATAACTTGTACCGGTCGATTGTGTAAATCTAAGCGCTTTATTTGTAGCAGTGCGATAATATATCGTCAGAGTATAAGTATCCGTTTCGGGAATTATTGCATTTATTGATAAAGTATTATTCACTCCTATATCACCAACATATTGTCCATTGGAACAATACGGGTCTGACTTTACCATAGAGCTAACGGTAACAACGCCTTCTTCCGCCTCATACCTGAGAGGAAGTTCACCTTGCCCCGCATCGGATATGGCTCTGTACCCCCTTTAAGTACACCGTTAACATATATTGTCACTTTGTTGGACGACTGATAATATGTTGCTGTCGGATTAAAGGAATAGTCATTGCTCTGTGTGTAGTTTTGATAATTATAACTTACTATTCTTCCCTTTACTTCAACATATGAACCAGGCAAAACAACCCCCGCAGAACTTGTAAAGTAAATTTCAAGATAAGTGTCTGCATCTGATGTTTGATTAGTCATGCTTACTATTTGCCCCACTGTACTGGAAGCAATATTTGATTGATTTTCTGCATAATCGCAAATATAGGTTTGCCCGGTAATTCCGTCCGAAGTATAGTAATATCTGACTTTTATAGTCGAAAGATTAATTGACGTAGAACCTGTGTTGTAAATTTTAAAATTTGGAGATATCGTATTGCTGTATGTCTGAGTATTTGAATTATACATCTCAACACTTACACTTGCGGTTGATGCAAATGAATTAGATGCAAATGTTGCCAAACTTAGACACTGAATAATAAAGAATACTGCAACCATTATTGAAATTCTTCTTTGTTTTCTCATATACACTCCTCCTTATATTAAATTAATGGTAATCCATTGTGTTACTGATATAGAGCTCCATAAAAGTAAAACTGTTATTTCACAGATTAGTTTTTATTATAGAGCATAGATAAAAAAAAGAGTGAAAAAAAATGAATAATAAGTGAAAAAACTGTGAAATGATTTGCGACGTTTAGTAAAAAGGATTTAAATGAAAAATTAAGAAATATATCCTTATTAGCGGAACATAATCTGAAAATTTGCGTCAAAAGACAGGTGAGATAAATTTAACCGGAGGTTGAGAAAATGAAAAGAATAGTATGCATAGCTATATCCATATTAACTTTAATAAACCTTATGACAGGGTGTACAGGTGATACAGTTTTTGATGCGGATAAAGTCGACATGGAGCTTGTAAAGAGAAATACCGAGTTCTGCTTTGATATATTTTCAAGGCTTAACGAAGAAGACCCGGATAAAACGTTTTTATTTCTCCTATAAGTATTTCAACCGTTCTTTCCATGACTTTGCAAGGTGCCGGGACCACAACAAAAGACGGCATGATGAAAACTTTAAAATATGATGGTGCAAATCTAAATAAGATTAACGAATCTTACAGGTATATGCTCGACTATTATGATAAGATTGATAAAAAGATTCAACTTGACATCAATAATTCCATCTGGATAAAAGAAGGAAAGAAAGTCAAAGAGGATTTTATTGATATTAACAAAGATGTGTATAATGCATATGTTACCGAACTTGACTTCTCAAATAATAATGCAGCAGACAAAATCAACAAATGGATTTCCGATTCAACAAAGAAAAAAATCACAAAAATGATTGATGCTCCAATACCTCAAAACGTTGCAATGTATCTTATAAATGCCATTTATTTCAAGGGAGATTGGACAGAGAAGTTTAAAAAAGAAAATACATTCTCCACTAAGTTTTACTCGGGTAATGGACAAACAAAAGAAATCATGATGATGAAAAGAGTAGACGAAATAGAATACGGAGCCAAAGATGACTTTAAGGTTGTAAGGCTTCCCTACGGAAAAGGTAAAACTTCAATGTACTGTGTTTTACCTGCGGAAAATGTTTCGATAAATGATTTTATAATGACCCTTGATATAGACAAATGGGAAGAAATAAAAAGCAGTATTTCAAAGGTTGACGATGTAACTATAAATATTCCAAGGTTTAAAATAGAATACGGAATCAAGAATTTAAACGATTGCCTAATTTCTATGGGAATGGAGGAAGCATTTTCCGACAGGGCAGATTTTTCCGGAATAAGTGATGAAAGACTTTTTATAAGCAATGTAATTCATAAGGCCATAATTGAGGTTAATGAAGAAGGAAGCACAGCTGTAGGCGCTACTGTTGTTCAAATAAATGAAATGGCCGCACCCTTTGATCCCCCGTCCTTTATTGCAAACAGACCGTTTTTATTCTTCATAACTGAGGATACTACAGGCACCATACTATTTATGGGAAAGTTATATGATTGTGAGAAGTATTAAAGCAAAAAATATTAATATTATATATATAACAGATATGAACCCTTCAATATATCTGTTTTTTTTATTTTCAACTCAAATTTAAAAAAAATCAAAATTCCCAATCCAAACTTGACACATATTTCGTACAATTAAATTGAATAGAAAAAATAATGCTAAAAGCAATTTAAAAAACAAAAATTTTAGAAGGAGTGATGATATGTTAAAAAAAATAAGTAAGGTTTTGGTGGTAGCAATAACCATCAGTATTTTAATATTGCTATTGCCGGAAAAAGGGGTTGCCGACTACCCTATTTTCTCTCAGCGTTTTACTGCGGACCCTACTGCAGTAGTTTATAACGGCAGACTTTATGTATACTGTTCCCACGATTCGGATGCCACACCCAATCAGTCAACCTACAATATTCCGGATATAACTTGTATATCCACAGATGACTTAAAAAACTGGACCGACCATGGAGAAGTTTTTAATGCAAAAAGAGATTCCCAATGGGCTTCGGTTAGCTGGGCACCGTCCATTGTTTATCGCAACAATAAGTTTTATTTGTATTACGGTAACGGAGGAAACGGGATTGGTGTGGCAGTGAGTGACAGTCCTACCGGTCCCTTCAAAGATCCCCTTCCTAGGGCATTGGTTACTATGAATACCCCAGGAGTACAGCCTGCACAAAACATGTGGCTGTTTGACCCCGGTGTTTTTGTTGATGATGACGGACAGGCATATATGTACTTTGGTGGAAACGGACAAAACAATATCAGAGTTATTAAGTTGGGCAATGATATGATAAGCACCGTAGGTTCAGCTATGTCGATGTCGGCTCCGAGGTTTTTCGAGGCAGCATTTATGCATAAGTATAATGGAAAATATTATTTTACCTATGCCAGTGATTTCTCTCAAGGTGCCTCTAAGATTGAATATATGATGAGTGACAAGCCTACCACAGGTTTTCAATATAAAGGGGTACTATTGCCGCAGCCACCCGACAACTATAGTAACAATAATCACCATACTGTCGTTGAGTTTAAAGGCAATTGGTATGTTGTGTACCACAACAGGACTGTGGCAAAACAGCGTGGACTAGACCCGGTATATCAGAGAAATGTTTGTATTGATCAGATGTTTTATAACGCCGACGGTACCATAAAGCAGGTTGTTCCAACGGTAGATGGCTTGAAACAGCTCAAATATGTAAATCCTTACACCAAGAATTTAGCCGTAACCATACATAAAGAATCCGGTATTGAGACTGAAGAATGCAGTGAAGGCGGACGTAATGTATCATTTATTGAAAACGGGGATTGGATCCAGGTTAAGGGAGTTGATTTCGGAAGCTCAGGTGCGACCAGTTTTGAGGCCAGAGTAGCTAGCAATACAAATGGCGGAAATATTGAAATAAGATTGGACAGTCCTACAGGAAAACTTGTTGGAACTTGTAAAGTTGAAGGAACCGGAGGCTGGCAGACCTGGACAACTAAGACCTGTACAATAAGCGGAGCAACCGGTGTTCATGATGTGTTCTTCAGATTTACAGGTGGAAGCGGATATTTGTTCAATTTCAGCTGGTGGAAATTCAATACCGATGCAGAACCAACTCCTCCACCAACTTCTACACCTACTCCTACACCTACAACTCCACCACTTCCTTCACCGGTACCCGTAACCGAAAGAAGTGCTTTCTCAAAAATAGAAGTTGAAGAATTTAACGACATTAAATCTTCAACGATGCAAAAAATAGGTACCGCAGGCGGTGGAAGCGGTATAGGATATATTGGAAGCGGTGACTACTTGGTATATAAAAATATTGACTTTGGAAACGGAGCAAATAACTTTAAAGCATTAGTTGCGACCACCCAGACTACTACCAATATCGAACTGCGTTTAGGCAGTCCTACCGGTACTCTCGCAGGCACATTGAAGGTAGCCTCAACCGGCGGATTTAATGCATACGAAGAACAAAGCTGCAGCATTAACAAAGTTACGGGAAAACAAGACTTATATCTCGTATTTTCAGGTGCTGTAAATATTGACTGGTTTACATTTGGAAAAGATAGTGGTACGATTATTGTAGGCGATGCAAATGGCGACGGAAAAGTTAACTCGACAGACATCACAGCCATTAAAAGACATCTGCTCAGAGTAACTCCGCTTCAGGAAGAAAATCTTGCAAATGCAGATGTCAACGGTGACGGAAATGTAAACTCTACAGATCTTTCGTTGCTTGTGCGATACATATTAGGAGAAATAGATGCTTTTCCGATATAAATATTCCGATATTAATTTTGTAATTCCTAAACCAAGGAGAAGGCTATTAATGGTATTGATATACAATTATTGAATTATATATTTTATACTCGGGCATAGAAACTATGCTCGAGTATAAATCGATTTTTTATTTTACGGAATATTATAGATGAGGGAAGAGAGATATGCTATTTATTTCTGCTTTTATTGATTATACCAGTGAGACAGCAACCCACATTGTTGAAAAAATCAAAAACGGTGACAAACATTTAAAAGAAAAGTTCATAAAAGACTATATTCCGTTTATATTAAATATCGTTTCAGGCTACTATACCTCAAAAGCGGTAGATTTAAAAAGCAGTGACGAATACAGCGTGGGACTGATGGCATTTAATGAAGCTATTGAAAAGTTTGACATTAATAGAAGCAAGAGCTTCCTCAAATTTGCTGAAATGGTAATAAAAAAGAGAATGATAGACTATTTTAGAAAAACATCATCAATCGGTAGAAAAGAAATTCCTTTTTCATACTTTAACAGCAATAATGAAACTGAATTTAAGAAAAAAATAAATTCTTTTGATGTTGATCAGGAATTAAGCAGTTATGAATTCATTTGCGAATTAAAGGATTTTTCCAGACAGCTAGAAAGTTTTGGATTAAGCATAAATAACTTACCTGATTATATGCCTAAGCACAAGGACTCAAGAGAAATGTGTATAAACATAGCCAAAAAAATAGTTGAAAACAAAAATATTTTCGATAAATTGAAAACAAAAAAGTACATACAGATGAAAGAACTTTCGAAAATAATTGATGTTCATCCAAAGACTGTTGAAAGAAACAGGGCATTTATCATATGTTTATGTATATTATTTGATAATGATTACGGAAACTTCAAAGCATATTTAAATAAAATAGTTTAATTGTATTGTGTAGACAGAAAAATCTTTATAAACACGAATATATATCGTGAAATCTGCACTTTTCGGAGGGTAGAAATGAAATATCAAGGAATTGTATTAAAACTGACAAAAAATAGAGCAATAGTAAGTACTAATGATTTTCAGTGCTACTATATAAAGAGGAGCCCTACAATTTATGTGGGAAAGGAAGTTGAATTCACAAATAAAGATATAATTGTAAATAAGTCAGTTTTAATAAAACCGGCTTTAAGCGTTGCCTGTTTTATATTTGTGATAGCTTGTTTTTTAAGTATTTCAAGAATAATTGACTTAAATAATAGTTTAATGAATCCCAAAGTTTTTGCTTACATTAGTGTTGATATAAATCCCAGCTTTGAACTTGAAATTGATGATGCGGGAAATGTCTTGAAGTTGAACCCGTTAAATGAGGATTCAAAGACTTATGTGAATAGATTAAAAATTGGCAAAATTAACGTCTCCAGCGCCATTGATATTATAATAAGCGAGGCAATAAAGAGCAATGCTATAAACGAAACCGAGAAAGATTGCGTATTAATTTCCGGTACATTAAACAGCAAAAAAGAAGAGCAGAGCGAAAAATATATGGTTGAAAAAGAAAAACTTGATAATATGATGGATTCACTGAAAGAAAGTATTGAAAGAAACGGCAAGGCCAATGTATATATTGTTCAGGCGGATATGGACGAAAGAGAAGCTGCACGAATTGAAGGTGTGTCTACCGGACGATACGTTTTATATAATAAGTACAAAGATTTGGAAAACGAAATATCCTTTGAAGAAGCTAAAAAGGCTGATGTCGATGAGCTAATAAAGGGCATATTGGAAGAAGAACCGGGAAAAGAAAAGCCCCAAGAAACATTAGCTCCAACATCGGCACCTATGCCGGAACCGACAATTACATCCACATCAACTCCAACATCAGCACCGTCACCAACATCTACGTCGACATCAACATTGAAACCAACGCCAAAATCGGCACCAACATCAACACCTACTCCAACATTGACACCAACACCTACTCCATCACCGACACCTACTGCAAAAATCGCATATTGGCAGTTTATGAGATTTGAATCCAGCAACTACCGCGGATATTATATTCGGGTTAAATCGTTTGACGCTTGTATCGACATATGTTGAGCCTGTGGAAGATTCTATGTTCAAGATAGTTCCCGGCCTTGCAGACCCGAGTTGTATTTCCTTTGAGTCAAAGAACCATCCGGGATATTACTTAAAACATGAAAACTTCAAGATTATTCTTAAAAAATACGAAGATACCGATTTGTATAAAGAAGATGCAACTTTTAAAGTTGTGCCTGGCTTGGCGAATGAAGACTTGATTTCTTTCCAGTCATTCAATTATCCTTCCAGATATATAAGGCATAGGGACTTTAACCTATATATAGAAAAAATAGAAAACGTCCTCGGAGAAAATGATGCGACATATATCGGAATTAAAACAGAATAGTATTTTATAAAACAAATGATACCCCGCATGAAAGCGCAGAAAAATACCGCCCATATGGCGGTATTTTATTTACTCTATGTTGCGTCTAAAGTGCTTGGCACAATGCAAATAATTGTAAAGTAAATATCTTTAAAATAATATAAATATATATTGCCTTCCAAACTTTCATTTTCTTTGTATCCTTTTGCGCCAAGTATAATTTTATCGTCCGCACAATATAAATCTATAAAGCAGACTTTTTATAACGGGTGAATTATGAATCTTTACACGCTGACAGTAATCGGACTTATTGCATTGGTATTAGTCATCAATATAAAAAAGCAAGGATTATTTACCTTAAGTCCCTTGTACTTCCCGCTGTGTGCATGATTTTTATCCTAATGCTTATTATTTTTTCCGACACCGCGGTAAAATCCGCCGGCAGCGGGCTTAATCTATGGTTTAATGTTGTATTTCCTTCCCTCTTCCCTTTTTTTGTTGTATCCGAAATCCTTTACAAAACAGGATTTATTAAAGCCATAGGAATACTTTTAGAACCCATAATGCGTCCTCTATTCAATGTCCCCGCTGCGGCTCCTTTGCCTTTGCCATGGGAATAACCAGCGGCTATCCTGTAGGTGCCAAAATCACGGCAAGTATGCGGGAGGAAAAACTCCTTAGCAAAACAGAATCCGAGAGACTATTATCTTTCACCAACAACTCCGGTCCCCTTTTCATCATCGGAGCTGTCGCCGTCGGTATGTTCAGAATGCCCGAATTGGGACTTCTGCTTCTTGTATGTCACATACTTGCAAGCATCACTGTGGGAATTCTCTTCCGCTTCTACGGCAGAATTAACCGGGAAAGCAAGGTAAAAGAAGATAAAAATCTCTGGTCTAGATTCAAAAAAGAGCTGGTGTATAACAGCAGGCAAAAACTAAACCCCGGAACAATGCTTGGAGAAGCTATAAGAAACTCCATTAATGTAATGCTCTCCATCGGAGGATTTATTACTCTCTTCTCGGTTATTATCAATATTTTGATAGAAATCGGGTTTATATCCTATCTGTCGTCTTTTGTTTTGCCGATTCTGTCACCTTTAGGAATAAGCAGAGAAATCGTTTTGGCCGTATTGAGCGGTTTTTTTGAAATGACGACAGGAACAAACATGGCAAGTAAAGCAGCAAGCACAACGCTCCAAGGGCAACTCGCAGCGGTGAGCCTGTTGCTCGGATGGGCAGGCCTTTCGGTACACTTTCAAGTCTACAGCATTGTCAGCAAAACCGATATAAGCTTAAAGCCTTATTTATTTGGTAAAATGCTTCAGGGAGTGTTTGCAGCAATTTACATATCAATCGCAATGAGATTACCGTTTACGGCTCCTTTGACAGCCAAAAGTGTTCTTAGCGTTATAACACCTTTATCTGACTTTACATGGTACAATGCCTTAATATACTCGGCACAGAATGTAATTATCTCTTGTGTCATCCTGTTGATTTTGACAGCTATATCACTGGTATTCTACTTCACAAAACGCATGTGCAAGGCCATTTTAGTACGCTCCATGCGTTAGAGCGGCTTGAAACTTTTAACTTCTACTTGAGTTCTTCCCGGTTTGCCCTTATTACTTCCAATGTCTCTTCCAGAATTTGCTCAACCTTGCTTAAGACACTGTCGGCATATTCCTTTGTTCCGAGCCTGATTTCTCTTGCGTTTTTTTGCGCATTCGAAATAATCTCATTGGACTGTTCATATGCCTTTTTTGTAATTTCATGTTCATCAATCAAGGACGCAATCTTGTTCTCCGCATCCTTTATTATATTATTGGCTTCCCTCTGTGCTTCAAGGAGTATTCTCTGTCTCTCCTCCTTTACCCATTTTGCCTGTTTTAGGTCGTCGGGGAGCTTTAACCTGATTTCCTTGATAATTTCCAGTATTTCTTCCTTATCCACCATACACTTTCCTGAAAACGGTACACTAACACTTCTTTCAACAAGATCTTCAAGCGTTTCCAGAATTGAAAGCATTTCCATATTTATCCCTCCCAGGGTTTTTTGCAATCCTATTTGCGAAACTTATCCAAAACTCTATCTTTAATACAATCCGGCACAAGTCCGTCAATGTTGCCGTTATTACGTGCAAGCTCCCTTACAGAGCTGGAACTTAGAAAAGAGTAGTTGATATTGGTCATCATAAACAACGTCTCAATATCGGAGTCGAGTTTTTTATTTAAAAGTGCCATCTGCAGCTCATATTCAAAGTCTGAAACTGCTCTTAAGCCCTTGATAATAACCTTGGAATTCTTTTTTTTCATAAAATCTATCAAAAGCCCGGAAAAACTCTCAATCTCCACATTATCTATGCCCTTAACGGCACATTTTAACAACTCCACCCTCTCATCCAAAGTAAAAACCGGATTCTTGCTGCTGTTTATAAGTACTGCAACCACAAGTTTGTCACACAACTTTGCTGCCCTCTGAATTATGTCCATATGACCGTTTGTTACCGGATCAAAACTTCCGGGATATACATATATACTCACTATTCATACCTTCCTGTCATAAAGATTAAATCTCTATCCGTCATACGTGTTTTGACCTGTAAAAGGATATAACCGTATCACCGTATTTTTCCCAGCGGTACCTTGCAAGACCGCCCACTTCTTCCGGGACTTTGTCCGA
This sequence comes from Acetivibrio straminisolvens JCM 21531, assembly GCF_000521465.1. Classification (GTDB taxonomy): domain Bacteria; phylum Bacillota; class Clostridia; order Acetivibrionales; family Acetivibrionaceae; genus Hungateiclostridium; species Hungateiclostridium straminisolvens. The sequence continues at coordinate 28,503 of NZ_BAVR01000031.1, read as the reverse complement.
TGCATCATGTTCTGCGACAATTATCCCTTCCGGCATAATTATATCATTTTCCGCTATGCTTTTTAACGTTTCTTCAACAAGTCCTTTGCCATATGGCGGATCAAGAAATATTATATCAAATTTTTTGTTATTTTTCGAAAATTTATTCAATGCCGCAAAAACGTCACCCACAACAACCGTAGCTTCACTCTCAAGCTTTGTATGGGCAAGGTTCTCCTTTATTGTGCGGAAACATTCGCTGCTTTTATCCACAAACACAGCAGAATCGGCTCCTCTGCTCAGCGCCTCTATTCCAAGACTCCCTGTGCCCGCAAATATGTCCAGAATGTTTGCTCCCGGTATCAAAGCAGCCAAAATGTTAAACACGGCTCCTTTAACCTTGTCCGATGTCGGCCTTGTGGTAAGCCCTTTTATTGTTTTAAGCTTATGTCCCTTTGCTGTTCCGGATATAACTCTTAAAATAGCAAATTCCTCCAGTTGACATTGAATATTACCACTATAATGATATTTTATATTATCATATCCAATTGTCAATCATAATTCGACTTTTAATTCAAACTTACGTAATTTAACTTTCCTTTGAATTTCTCGTCAATTTTTTCCTTCAACTTTAGATTTTCTTCCAAACATAAGTTTCTATCTCTTTTCAGAATTTCCTGCGCAGCTTCCTGTGCTTTTTTTAGTATTTCCATATCCCTATAAAGATTTGCAATTTTAAGGTCGGGCAATCCATGCTGCCTTGTCCCGAAAAATTCCCCCGGTCCCCGCAATAAAAGGTCCTTCTCCGATATAACAAAGCCGTCCGTGGTCTCTTGCATAACTTTCATTCTCTCTCTTGCAATTTTGCTTTTACTCTCATTATAAAGAATACAGTAGGATTGGTGTGAACCTCTTCCCACGCGTCCTCTTAGCTGATGAAGCTGTGCAAGCCCAAATCTTTCGGCGTTTTCCACAACCATCAGCGTTGCATTGGGAACATTTACTCCAACCTCGATAACTGTAGTTGATACAAGAATATCGATTTCCCCTTTTAAAAAACTCTGCATGACCTCTTCTTTTTCGCCGGCTGGCATTTTCCCGTGGAGCAAACCGACTCTAAAATCCTTAAAGTCTTCCTTTGCTATCTTTTCCGCAGTTTTTAGCGCGGATTTTGCTTCTATTTCATCTGATTCATCCACCAGAGGACATACTATATAAGCCTGCCGCCCTTCAAGCACCTCTTTTTTGATAAAACTGTTTATCCTCTCTCTCATACTGTTATCAACCGCATAGGTCTTTACAGCCTTTCTTCCCGGCGGCAGCTCGTCAATTATGGATATATCCAAATCACCGTAAAGGATTAGAGCAAGGGTTCTGGGAATAGGAGTCGCCGTCATTACAAGAATATCGGGATTTATCCCCTTGTTTGAAAGCATTGCCCTTTGCCTTACCCCAAAACGGTGCTGTTCGTCGGTTATGACCAGTCCAAGCTTTGAAAACCTGACTTTCTCCTCAATAAGTGCATGGGTACCTATGACTATATTTACCTCACCGGATTCGATTTTCGAAAGAATTTCACTTTTTTGCTTCTTTGTCTGGCTTCCCACCAACAAGGCAGTACTTACTCCATGCTTGTCCATAATATTCCTCAACGATTCATAGTGCTGCTTTGCAAGAATCTCAGTGGGAACCATCATTGCCCCCTGATATCCGCTCTTTACCGCTTTAATGAGAGCCATAGCCGCAACAATTGTCTTTCCGGAGCCCACATCCCCCTGAACAAGCCTGTTCATTACACGGCCACTTTCCATATCCTTTTCTATCTCTTCCCACACTCTTTTCTGGGCGTTGGTAAGCGTAAAGCCTATACTGTTTATAAAGCTTTCCATCTCCTTTCGGTTCGGCTCAAAGGCAATCCCTTCCTTGCCGTCGGAGAGCACGGTCTTGATGCTAAGAAGCCCCAGCTGCAAAAGCAAAAGTTCCTCAAACACCAGTCTGTACCTGGCATTATTAATATCCCCGTCATTTTGAGGAAAATGTATATTGGATAAAGCATAATTTATATCGCTTAGGCAATACTTTTTTCTGACCCACAAAGGCAATACATCCTCTAAATTTCCAACAACAATCTCCAGAGCATTTTCCATTACAGTTCTTATTATGTTTTGCGTAAGATTCGCCGTCGCCGGGTATACCGGTACGATTTTCTTTGTATTTTTGAATTCTTCTTTATCAGCCTTCTCATAAATCGGATTTTGCACTTCCAAGGTTTTATAACCCCGTACTATCTTCCCGTAGAAGATATAGCTTTCGCCAACTAACAATACTTTTTTGAGATAGGCTGATTGTACCAAGTCCCTATTATGGTTCCCGTATCGTCTTTTATATATGCCTGATACAAGGTCAATCCGCGCCTTATAATTCTTTCTGTGACCTTTGACATAATAATCCCTTCAAAGGTACAGCTCTCCCCTTCTACAAGCCGGCATATTTTTTTAATACAGCTCCTGTCCTCATAGTCATAGGGAAAATGGGTTATCAAATCTTCAATGCTGAAAATCCCCAGTTTCTGAAACAGTCTTGCCCTTGCTTCTCCCACACCTTTAATATTCATTATGGATTTTTTCAGCGTATCTTTTATTTCGCTGCTCATAATTATGCTCATCCTTTGTAACTCGTCTAATACATATAATTTTAATATATATCAGGCTTTTTTACCATATATGCAAAAAAACTTGCGAACAGTGCAAACTATATGTTAAAATAGGTATTGTTTTCAATGTTCAAAAAAAATATAGCAGGATTAATTGCTCCAGATTCAAAGGAGGTGTAATATAAATGGCAAAGTGTGATATATGCAGTAAAGATGTACTTTTTGGCTTGAAGGTCAGTCACTCAAACAGAAAAACCAATAGGACATGGAAGCCAAACGTCAGGAGAATCAAAATTATTCATAACGGTACCCCAAAGACAGCAAATATCTGCACAAGATGTTTGCGTTCAAACAAGGTTACCAGAGCAATATAATAATCTATTCAATATTAAAAATAGCGAAAAAAGTGTACCACATTGTTTTAAATCATGTGATACACTTTTTTATTCCTCCGCCCATCATTAAATAAGTTAATCCATTCTAAGGACCTTTCTGATAATGCTCCCAAAAAACTTTGGCATTTTTAACACCAATATTTTCATATAAAAACACTCCTCCCCGGTAAAACGCTCCCCAATACATAGTATATTCATAATGCCGTTTTTTGTGATTTTCGATTAGCTTGCCTCTTTCAGTACTTTTCGCACAACTTTGAAAATCGCAGCGGCTGCCAGTGCACATAAAAAAGTCGGTACCAATGCAATGTCCATAATTTTCGGACCAAAGGTATTAATATAGGGCATATAAGCACCAATCCAGGCCGCCGGAAGTGCAACAACACATGCACCCCAGATATCTTCCGGCATCTGTCTTACAATTATGCTATTTCCCAACCAGCCTGCAATTAAAGCAATTATAATCGTAATTATGAATCCACCCATCAATAACTCCTCCTAAGTAAAAAAATTAGATTCTATCTATGTATTATTTCCATAAAAGTGTTTTATTTGCTAAATCCCCGAATAAAATATATATGTATTTCAAAATTAAATTTATATGTACTTTCAGGGGGGTTAAAATTGTATATAATCTATATTCGCAACTATAAAAAGAGACTTGTCTATCTTTCAATTATTATTGGGCTTTGGATTTTGCTATTTTTCCTTACAGAATTGTTTTTTAGCAACAGCCTAACCACGAACATTACAATTGAAAACTATTTGTCCTTTTCATGCCCTGCCAAATACGATATTGACAATGTGTATGTAAATGAATCGGTTAAAGGTAACCTAATAGAAACCGGCAGCAACTTTAAAAAGCCCCGCGCCGAAGAATTCTCTACATATAAATCAATAGAAGGAGGCTTTAGTTTCAAATATCCCTCCGCCTTTTTGCTGGATGAGCAGGAATTTGAAGGCACGGAAATCCTCTATCACGTCGGATTTAAAGACAGGTCCAATACCAGCCATGGTTTTGTGCAGGTGTGGAATCTTCCCTATGACTTAAATGAATTTCTTTCAAAATCAAAGTCAACTTCAGAGCAGCAATATAAACAATTTGAAGAAAAAGCAGTTACAGTAAACTCTATACCGGGCATACTTTGATTATACAGTGATAACCCATGATAATAAGAGCTATAAAGGAAATGAAGTATTTTTGAAGAAAGACGATAAAATGTACAGAATAAGCTACTTTGTCCCCGAAAGGTTATGGAGCAAAAACGAATCAAAATTATTTGAAAGCATTGTCTCCTCATTTAAGACCAACGCTATAGAAAATTAGAGATAACATCCTCTTAAAATATTAGCATGGAATTCTCACGCAGTTTCTACCGGACTCCTTGGCTTCATACAGCGCATTATCCGCCGTTTTTAGAAGCTCAGACTCTGTGTTTGAAAATTCCGGATAGGATGAAACTCCAAAGCTTACGGTAACCGAAGCTTCCACCAGTTCATCTTTTATCGACGTCTTTGAAATAATATTCCTAAGCCTTTCCACCTTGTCATATGCCTCTTTTATACTTGTTCTCGGAAGCAATATGACAAACTCCTCTCCTCCATACCTTGCAATGATGTCTCCGCTTCTCAAGGATTTTTTTATAAGATTTGCAATATGCTTTAAAACTTTGTCTCCAAACAAATGCCCAAAAGTATCGTTAAAACGCTTAAAATAGTCGATATCCATAATTGCCAGCGACAAGTCATAGTTTTCCCTCTTGGCATTTGCAATCTCTTCTCTAAGCCTTTCCTGGAAATAAAGCCTGTTGTATATTCCCGTAAGACTGTCTATGGTAGCCATTTCATGCATCTTTTGATACAATTCTACGTTTTCCATGGCTATTCCCACTTGCTGTCCTATTATATTTAATAACCTTAGATTATTGTCATCAAAAGCACTAAAATACTTATGCTCGATAAGCACCAAACCGAATTTCTTGGCCTTTGTAGACAGGGGCACGCACAGCAGGAATTTACGCCCCTTCCTTCGGCAAAAGGATACTCCTCCACATCCACAAAATTCTCAAGAATAGGTTCTCCGTTTTGCAATGTGCCAAGAAGCTTTTCGCAGTTTATATTGTCATTTAAAATAATAAGCTCTTTACGGTTTGTAATATTGGTAGTATGAACCTTGAGCCTTCCTCTATTATCATCGTAAAGAATTATTGTGGAACTGCTTACTCCCATAACTCCAATAATAATGTCATTAACACTCTTTAACAGCTCCTTAATATCGAGTATTGAGCTTATAGCCTGGGTTATCTGCTGCAACGTGAAAAGCTCTGCGAGGCTTGTCATAAATTTTTTATTGGCCTCTTCCAGCCTAGAATTACACTCTCTTAACTTGTCATTTTGGGATTTAATCTCTTCTTGTGCGGCTGACAGTTGCTCATATTTGTTTGCAATCTCCATAAACAGCTTCTTGTTCTGCTGCTCATTTTCATAATTGTTTTTGTACAATACGGAGCAAAAAACCGAAAAGAGAATAAAGACAAAGTAAATTGAAAACGTATGCATAATATCCTGTAATGATTTAAAAAAGATAAAATAACCGCCTTCACTTAAATAGATATGGGATAAAAACTTTAATACAATGTCCGCCAAAAAAGTATATCCCACCAGTACAAAGGAAAACTTTATTCCGGCATAAAAACTGGTAATCAGGATAAGAAACATGAGCATAATATACGCCCATTCCCCGATTCTCATAAAAACTATTGCTGATAATATAAGCAGTACTTCCGACAGCCTTACAAAAGGATATATTTTTTTATGAGAAAAGAAATTCCTTTTGACAAGAAAATACTTAAAAATGTTGAACAAAGTTATAATTATAAAGAAGCAAAGCTTAGCAAAAGTACCCGGATATGAGGTCTTGCCCATCGGCATACCGATATTCAAAATTACAATATGAGCAGCAATGAATACAATAAAAATCCATGTAAAGCGAATGAACATCAGCTCATATTTACTGAATTTTTCCACAGACCCACTTCCTTTTCAGATTGCATCATTTTGAGTACTCTTTTCCATAATCGCAATAGTCAATAATTCCGCATTTATTGCATTCGGGTTTTCTTGCTTTGCAAACTGCTCTTCCGTGGTAGACCAACTGATGGCAAAAGATAGACCAGCTTTCTTTAGGCACAATCTCCATCAGTTCAAATTCTATTTTTTTCGGATCATCGCTACTTACTAATCCTATTCTGTTGCTTAATCTTTTGGCATGGGTATCTACAACAATACCGGGTATGCCGAACACATCTCCTAAAATCAGGTTTGCAGTCTTTCTGCCAACTCCGGGTAAAGTCAGCAAATCATCCATATTATCGGGAACTTGTCCACCAAATTTCTCTATAATAATTCTGCAGGTTTCTTTAATATTCTTTGCTTTGTTATGGTAAAACCCTGTTGGCTTTATATCCTGCTCCAGCTCTTTTAAGTCAGCATTGGCAAAATCCTGAGCATTTTTATATTTCTTAAAAAGCGTCTTTGCCACTATGTTAACCCTGGCATCGGTACATTGTGCGGCAAGCTGTGTGGATATGAGCAATTGAAGAGGATTCTCATAATCTAAAGTACACTGAGCATCTTTATACAATTGATTAAAGATTTTTATAATTTTTTTTACTCTTTCTTTTTTGTCCATTATACTGCCCTCCACTATATTATAACAAATAAATACATCTATTGCATAGCAAAATATTCAAAATAGATTTATTTTTTTCCTACAGAAAAAGTCCAGATAAACCGGACTTTTTCTGGCGGGAATATAACATAAACATGTATTATATCTTCTTTTTCATAAGCTTTGCATACAAATCGGAGTACTTGCTTGCAGACTTGTTCCATGAATAATCCTCACTCATGGCACGTTTTACCATGGACTCCCATTCAAGAGGCTTTTCATTGTAAAACTTTATCGCACGCTTGATGGTCTTTAACATATCCTTTGATGTAAATTCCTCGTATGAAAAACCATTTCCGTTTTTCTTATCCTTGTCGATGTCAATTACCGTCTCTGCCAAGCCTCCTGTCGACCTTACTATAGGTATGGTACCATACCTTAGACTAAACAGCTGTCCCAATCCGCAGGGTTCAAATCTCGACGGCATGAGGAACATGTCACTGCCCGCATAAATCCGCTGGGCCAAAGGAGCATTAAATCCGATAAATACCCCTACCTTTTCCGGATATTTTTCTTGAATTTTCTTAAATCCTGTCTCATAGTACTCGTCTCCGGCTCCCAATAAGACAAACTGAATATCTTCCTTCATCATCTCGTCAATTTCATCCATTATAAGGTTTAGACCCTTCTGCCCGGTAAGCCTCGATATCAGTCCGATAACAGGCACATCTTTTTTGGGAAGTCCCATTTCCTTTTGGAGAGCATATTTATTTTCCACTTTCAACTTAAATGTCTCAACATTATAGTTTTTGTGGATTCTTGGGTCGGTTTCCGGATTGAATACATCGTAGTCTATGCCGTTTACTATTCCGTAGAGGTCTTTGGCTCTGTTTTTCAGCAAGCTTCCAGCTTTTCACCGTATCTTTCTGTCTGAATTTCTTTTGCATAGGTCTCACTGACCGTGGTAATAATATCCGCATAAACCAATCCTGCTTTCATAAAGCTGAACATCCCGTAAAACTCAACCTTCTCGGGCACAAACACTTCATCCGGCACTCCCATTATGCCCATTACGTCCCTTGAAAAATTGCCTTGATACTCGAGATTGTGAATTGTAAACATGGTCTTTATGTTTTTATAAAAAGGATAATCTTTATACTTCTCGTTTAAAAACATGCAAATCGGGCCTGTATGCCAGTCATTGCAATGAATTATATCCGGTTTGAAGTCTATTTTCGGGAGCATATCCAATGTTGCCTTGCAGAAGAAAGCAAATCTGTCTGCATCATCAAAATAGCAGTATATTCCACCTCTATTAAAGTAATGGTAATTATCTACAAAATAAACAGGTACACTCAAATCCTTGCCGTCTGCCTTAAAGCCAATTTCACCTTCTCTCACAATACAAGTCGACTGTCTGCCTCCCATATCAACCGGAAAATCCGTCACATACTTCATATCAGCTTCTATCTGCTGATATCTCGGCATTGCAATCCTAACGTCATAACCCATGGAAACCAACGACTTTGGCAAAGAACCTGCTACATCTGCCAATCCTCCCGTTTTAGCGAAGGGTGCTACTTCAACAGATACAAATAACACCTTCAAGTTCTTATTCTCTTTCATCATATACCTCCATTTTGTCTTTTTTGGTGAAATGAAAATAAAATAATTTATTTTCAATGGTTAAATCAGGCAAATTAATACCCAATATTAATAATATCCATTTTATTCATATACCAAACACAGGTTTACATCGTCATGTCAAAACCGATTTATTAATAAGTTTTGCCCTCTCCTGCCATCATCAGCAGTAAATCGGCAATTTCAGGGTCAAATTGCGTTCCTCGGCACCTCTTTATCTCTTTTAGGCCGATTCCATATCCATCCCTTTTCTGTATGGCCTGTCGCTGGTCATAGCATCAAAGGCATCTGCAACACACATTATTCTTGCAAAAATGCAAATTTCTTTTCCTTTAAGCCCATAGGGATATCCCTTTCCGTCATATCTTTCATGGTGCTGCAGTATACCGTTTAACCCGTTTTTCAAAAATTCAACATCTTTAAGAATATTATATGCAATAATAGGATGTTTCTTTATTTCGTTGAATTCTTCATCCGTCAACTTCTCCGTCTTGTTTAATATATTCGCCGAAATTCCTATTTTCCAATGTCGTGCAATATGGCTGCATACCTTAAATCCTTTATTTCTTCCTCAGACAGCTTCAATGCCCTTGCAAGCTCACAGGATATTTCCATAACTCTCTGGCAGTGTCCCCTTGTATAAGGATCCTTTGCTTCAATGGAATTGGCAAGGCACATAACCGTCTGGAGATAACCATACTGAATATCGTCAAACAACCTCAAAAGCTCGATATTTTTTTCATTAAGTTCCTCTTTTGTTTTATCCAATTCCTTAATATAGCTGTTGAGTTCCTCATTGCTTGCGGCTGCTTCCTCATACAAAGCTTCTATTTCTTGCTTTTGACTATATATATTATTAAACATTTCAGCATTTCTGATACCTATAGCAACATAACATGCCAAACTCTTTAAAAAACTCAAATTAATTTCTGAAAAAGCTCCTTTCTTTGAGCTTCCGATGAAAATTGCACCTATCAATCATCCGAAACATTTAACGAAATTGCCATGATTTCACGGTTCTCTTCGTTTGAAAGTATTTCAATTTGCGGTTCTGACAAAGAGTTTTTCTCTATAAGGTTTCTTACATATTGTTCATAATCAATATTCGCTATTTTTTTTAAGATTTCATTCCCGCACCCATAGTCTAATATCGGTTCTAAAGACTTTTTGCCTACAAAGCAAACATGATACCAATCGCATTCGGTGATTCTTTTTAGTTCATTATATGTATGTTCCATTATTATTTTTGCATCAAAAGTTGACGTAATAATTTTGGATACTTCATGGAGCGAATCCAATTCCGCTTCCATTTTTTTTATTTTTTCACCGTGTGCTAATAATTCTCCTTGATTTTCTTTATGGAATATAGACTTCGAGAGGTAATCAATAAACATTAACAGTAAAACAAACCCTATGACAATAATAAACCTGAAGTCCGAGGTCTGGGCAAATTCAATTGATGAAAACACCAGTATAAAGCATGTGAAAAGAACCTTAATTATGAACAAGAGCACAGAACTATTTTGCATAAATTACCTCCGCTTCGGGTAATATTCTGCAGGCAAGATGTTTTGACACTTACATTTTATATAATTATTCTACATATCGTCACAAAAATCCTTCCGATTAATATAATTTAACATAAGTCTATGAAAAAGGCGGCTTTGAAAGCCGCCCGTTATATACAACATTCTATTCTATTTTTGCTCATCCAGTGTTACTTCAACAGTAATATCCTTTCCATCCCTGTGTATTTTCAACTTAACCTTATCTCCCGGTTTGAACTTATTCTTTTGCTCTTCCAACTCATCATAATTCTTTACTCTTACACCGTTAAACTCCGTAATTATGTCATCTTTTTGAATTCCGGCTTTATAAGCTGCACTGAATATTTCAACGTTGTAGACAAGCACTCCTTCCGGAAGTCCGTAGCGGTCTGCTATTTCCTTGGTATAACCGCTGTTTATCTGTATGCCGATGGATGGTCTTCCTCTTACATATTTGTACTCAATAAGGCTGTCGGTTATTTCCTTTGCTTTGTTTACAGGTATTGCAAACCCAAGACCTTCATAACCGTCTCCGCCGATTTTTGCAGTATTTACACCGATTAACTTTCCTTCGGAGTTAACAAGAGCACCTCCGCTGTTTCCTGGGTTTATCGATGCATCAGTCTGAATCAGCTTCAATTCTTTACCGTCAGTTATAGGTATTGTCCTGTTAAGACCGCTTATTACACCCACGGTAACCGATCCCATATATTCCAGGCCTCCGGGATTACCTATGGCAACCGCAAGCTCACCGACTCTTATTTTATCCGAGTCTCCAAATTCAATCGCAGGTAAGTTGTTTGCCTCGATTTTAAGTACTGCCAAATCTGTCTTCGAATCCGTTCCCACCACAGTAGCAGGATAAGGTGTATCCGGATCGCTTGGCAAAATTACCTCAATCTTTGCATTCGGAATCAGAGTATTGGTCCTACCGTTCAGGGCCGATTCAATAACGTGGTAGTTTGTCATAATATATCCGTCACTTCTTATTATAATACCTGACCCCTGGGATTCGGTATCCCTTGGTGTAAAGAACCAGAAATCGCTAATGGTTGCTGTTGACTTTACACTTATACCGACAACTGAAGGCCCAACCTTTTCAGCTATTGCAACCACTACAGAAGAATCTGAATTCTCAATAACCACCTTCCTGTAAAAATCCGAATTCTCCCCGGTGTTATCCAAGCCCCCTTGCACGTTGGTATTGTTTTTGAATATGGATTGAACCGAAGGGCCAAGTGCCGGAACTCCAAATATGAAGAATCCTCCAACTATCGAGCCGCCCAATATAGAGCTCATAACTGCGACAAGTATCATTTGCATCAAAATACCGTTCTTACGCTTCTTCGGTTTTGTATAACTCTCGGAATAATATGAAGCCGACCTCAAGTCTACCGGGCTTCCTTCATAAGCCTTTTCATTTTCAATTACTCTTTCATTTACGCCCTCAGTTACATTTTCTATAACATTTTCAAATACATCCTGAGCTGCATTTTCACTAACATTATTAAGTACATTTTGAACTGCACTTTCATTGACATTTTCAGACATGTTTTGAGCTGCACTATCAACAATATTTTCGCTATTTGCATTATTTGCTTGTTGGAATGTGTTTATTTCATTTCCCTCATTGCTAAAACCATTATAATTTAATTCGTCCATACCTAACTCTCCTTTCATTTCATTCTATTTTCTTTTGTTGTTTTTATTATAGAAAATGATTTTTAAAAACTTATGAATAAATTGTTAAGATTGATTTTTATGCATTCTCACTGCTACCCTTGTCTAGAGTAAAATAAAACTTCGTTCCCTCTCCAACCTCACTCTCAACCCAAATTTCCTGTCTGTGGTCGTTTATTATGTTTCTGACTATAGCAAGACCAAGCCCTGCGCCGCCTTTTTCTTTACTTCTGGATTTGTCTGACTTATAAAACCTTTCCCAGACAAGGTCAATTTCATTCTTATCTATCCCTATTCCATTATCTTCTACACTGACAAGTATCTTGTTTTTGTACCTAGAGGTAGATACCTTGATCTTTCCGTTCCGGCACACAAATTTTACAGCATTGTGCATGAGATTTATCAGCACTCTTTCTATAGAATCCACATCCGCTCTAACATACATATCCTCTTCTTCAAAATTTGCTTCAACATCGATATCTTTTTGTGTTATAAAATTTTCCAGCTTTATGATACACCGCCGGATAAGTTCATTAATATTGAAATTTACCGGGTTTATACTGATTTCACCGGACTCCATTCTGGCAAGGTCAAGTAGGTCTGTGGTCAACCTGTTTAACCTTCTTATTTCATCCCGGACGATTAAAAGGTATTCTTTTTCCTTTTCCGGGGGAATGGTTCCGTCCAAAATCCCCTCTATAAACCCATGAATTGAAGTCATCGGAGTCCGCAACTCATGGGATACATTGGCAATAAAGCCCCTTCGCATATTCTCCAAATTCTGAAGCTCTCCCGCCATGTTGTTAAAGCTTCTGGCAAGTTCGCCTATCTCATCCTCCGATGAAATATCAAGCCTTTCGTCAAATTTCCCACTCGCAATTTTCTTTGCGGCACTGTTAATCTTTTTCAGTGGCCTTGAAAGCTTTAACGAAAAAATATAAACAAGTATTATTGATATTATTATAGAAACGGCAACAGCAGACATAAAGAACTTAAAAACACTGCTTCTTGCCCTTTGAACCTCAGGAACGGGCGTATGAAGGTAAATAGCCCCCAAAACCTTCTCATTGTACAGAAACGGCTTTTCGATAGTCAGCCACGACACATTGGTATCCTTAAACAGACCGTAAAAGTCCCCCATTTCCCTGACCAAAGGCACATTACCGCTCATAACGTCTTTATATTGTGCCGGATTTTGTAATCTTACCTTGCCGGTGTCATCGGTAAGCTTTCGGATTATTTCCTTGACCACCGCCTGATTGCCCTTTATTATACCGATTTCTCCTTCAGGGGACACAATCCAAATGATGGATCCGGTACTCTGGCTGTCCCTTGCCAGGGCATTATCCAGCATACTCCGGTATATTTCATCCCAGAATGCAAACATAGGGTCGTTATAGTTGTTGTAATAAGCAGTCAAATAATCATTCAGCATGCTGTTTATGCTGTCTGCAGTATCACTGAGCAAATTTTCTTTTCCTCAGAGGCAAAATTTCCAAGAAAAATATAAAGCATGGCTCCGGTTATGGATGTGCTTACAATCAAAATGGCAATAAATATTACAACAATTTTGCTAAATAGTGTTTTTAGCATTATTTCACCTCAAACTTGTATCCGACACCCCAAACAGTTTTAAGCTGCCAGTTTTGACCTTCACTGTCAAGTTTCTCCCTAAGCCTCTTTATGTGGACATCCACAGTCCTTGAATCTCCATAAAAATCAAATCCCCAGACCTGCTCTAGAAGTTGCTCCCGCGTAAACACCTTATTGGGATTTGAAGCAAGAAAATATAGAAGTTCCAGCTCTTTTGGCGGAAATTCCATCTCTTTGCCGTTTACTTTCAGTGTGTAATTCGTCTTGTTTATAATAAGATTCGGATATACTATCTCCTGCACATCACTGTCCTTGTGCTCATACCTTCTAAGCACTGCCTTTACCCTTGCCACCAGTTCCTTCGGTTCGAAAGGCTTTACAAGATAATCATCTGCACCAAGCTCCAAACCCAAAACCTTGTCAAAAGTCTCACCTTTGGCAGAAAGCATGATTACGGGAATATTGCTGATTTTCCTTATCTCCCGGCAAACCTGCCACCCATCTGCCCCAGGAAGCATAATATCGAGAATAACTATGTTCGGAGCCATACTCCTAAACACTTCCAGAGCTTTGCTGCCGTTGTATACCGTTACAACCTCAAAACCTTCCTTTTCCATATACAGTCTTATCAACTCACAGATATTTACGTCATCGTCAATTACAAGCACTCTGGTTTTATTATTCACACCCATCACCCCAATATTTTTATAAGCAGGTCTATACCCTATTCTTCATAATTATAAACATAATTTCAGTTTAATATTTCGTGGCGGATAGGCAAACTATTTAGTACTATATTATGTATTTTTATTTCTTCCTGCAGCTTTTTCTGCTCTTCCTTTAACTCGTTTATAGTATTTGTAAGTTTTTCATTCTCTTCAATCAAAACTTTAAGCATTTCTCTGATCTCATTGATAGCAAGCCTGTCCTCCTGTCTCATAATCATCCCCCTAATAGTAATAATGTATATTTATAAATAAATAATGCATATAAAATAATATCATTTTATCTGTATTATCGGTATTAATATATTAGAATGCATTATTTTGTTACTGTATATTATAACAAATTTATTCTGTTGTGAATACAAAATTTATTAGTAGCTTTTTTTTGCCATAGAATATCTGTTGACTTGCCGGCGGCATTATGATAAGTTTTAGGTATGTATGGTTTATCACAAGTAAATTAATCGAGATATTTATCTTTTTGGGAGGAGGTAAAGTATGAATAATCCTAACATCGTAACCGTATTAGTTGCATTGGCAGTATTCGTTGTCATTATCGGACTGTTTGTTTTTATCAACAGAAAGTCGAAATCTTCAACATCGGACACCAACCGGCTTACCGGTAATCCGGCCGATACCTCAGGCAAGACCGGCAAATCAAGCAGCAATCTTCCCGAAGACGATGCCCTGGTAGCGGTATTGACTGCCGCAGTACTTGCAAGTATGGGAAACAGACCCGACGTAAAAATAAGAGTAACTTCTTTCAGACGTATACCGGAAACATCGCCAATTTGGAATACTGTAGGAAGAAAAGAGTATATCTCCAACAAGCTCTAAGTAAAGTTATATATTCTTATCCCGAGCTTAGTTATATACTCTATTTAAAAATAATTTCATGGCATTTTCGCCTAAAATAATCTTTTTCTGTTCGCTACTTAGCTTCATTCCCATGAACCTCTTTAAGTCCCACGCAGGGCTTCCCCATGGGTAATCAGAGCCAAAAACCAGTCTTTCGGCTCCGATTTCGTTTATAACACCCTCGGGTATACTATCATCAAGCCAGCTGGCTTATTTGTTTCTCTTATTGGAGGATAACCCGAAATAACAATGGACGTATCAAAGTAAACATTTTCATAGCTCTTTGAAAGCCTTAAAACATCCTTTACATTACCGTCAGCCATATGGGTAAGTATGAAGGGAATACTTTCATACCTTGCTATCAGCGGCTCAAGGGTTTCCACATCAGAAAACCTATTTAGCCTTGCATTTGCCACCCGGCCGCAATGAAATACTATTGGAAAAGCTATGTCACTGCAAAACTCATATATACCTTCCAATCTTTTATCCTTTGGGTCAAATCCCTGTGCCATAGGATGCAGCTTAATTCCCTTCGCTCCATCTAAAATATATTCGTCAAGAAGGCTCGTAAAGGATTCATCCATATCCGGATGAAAGCTTACCAAAGGTATAAGATTCGGATGTTTCCGAGATTCTTCAAGAGTCCACTTGTTGTTGGAATGAAGGATTTTAGCCGGCGCAAAATTAGCCATGACGGTATAGTCTATCCCCTCATTTTCCATGTTGATTAAAACGTCGTCAATAGTCCCCGTTCCAGGATTTTCAAATTCTATATCGTACATTTTGTTGAAAGATTGCAATATTTTCAAAGAAATCTCTTCCGACGAAAAAGTATGTACATGACCGTCTACAATTATAAAATTGCCTATCATTTCTTATTACTCCCTTTTCTTCTAATATAAATAAACTTACTTCTATTTTAATTTGCTTTCTATGTAATTGAATCCTCTTATCCACGTCTTTATTGCCATAAAGTAATTATAGATTATTATTACCGCCAAATCAAATTTTAAATTTATGTCTTCTATTCTTTGCATACTTTTTAAAGTCTGCTATAATTAAATGGTTAAAATATCATAATCCATATAAAATTAAGTTAAAGGAATTGATTTTATGAAGTATGTATTGATTTTGGGAGACGGAATGGCCGATTATCCCCTTTCCCAACTGGACAATAAAACACCTCTGCAATATGCCAAAAAACCCAATATCGATTATCTTGCTCAAAACGCTGAGGTGGGCATGGTAAAGACCATCCCGGATGGCATTCCGCCGGGAAGTGATGCTGCAAACCTTTCTGTCATGGGTTACAATCCAAAGGTTTATTATACCGGACGTTCGCCCCTTGAAGCGATAAGTATGGGTATTGATTTGTCGGAAACGGACGTAGCCATAAGGTGCAACTTGGTCACACTGTCAGAAAATGAAGAATATGACCAAAAAACCATGATTGACTACAGTTCCGATGAAATATCTTCTGAGGAAGCAAGAGAACTTATTAATGAAGTAAACAGGCATTTTAAAAATGACGCATCTGCTTCTACCCCGGCATAAGCTACCGCCACTGCATGGTGTGGAAGAACGGTGCTACAGGATTGAATCTTACTCCACCCCATGACATACTGGAAAAGAAAATCACCGGTTATCTTCCCTCCGGAGAAAACACAAAAATGCTATTGGACATGATGGTTAAAAGTTATGATATTTTAAAGGACCATCCTGTCAACAAGGCCAGAGTCAGCAGAGGACTTCGTCCTGCCAATTCCATATGGCTCTGGGGAGAGGGTAAAAAGCCGAGTATTCCTAAGTTTTATGACAAGTACAAGCTAAACGGCTCCGTTATTTCTGCCGTTGACCTAATCAAAGGAATAGGTATTCTGGCCGGGCTTAGAAATGTTGAAGTTGAAGGTGCAACCGGAAACATCGACACCAATTTTTACGGAAAAGCCGAGGCAGCACTAAAAGAACTTGAATCCGGGCAGGACTTTGTGTATCTTCACATAGAAGCACCGGACGAATGCGGTCACAGACATGAGATTGAAAACAAGGTCAAGTCAATTGAATTGATAGACGAGCATGTTGTGGGCACAATTATAAAAGGACTTGAAAAGTATGATGACTACAGAATTTTAATTTTGCCGGATCATCCTACGCCTTTGTCCTTAAGGACACATACTGCCGAGCCGGTTCCTTTCCTTTTGTATCAGAAGGCAAAACCGAAAAAATCCGGTGTGACCGGATATGACGAATTGCAGGCAGCAAAGACAGGCGCTGTCTTTAATGAAGGCTACAAACTTATGGACCGATTCATATTGGGTTGACAATAAAAGCTCGGGACATCGAGTCCCTTGGCTTTAGCCTCTTTCATTTCATTCCAAGAAGCTAAAGCAAAAATCGCCCGGGTATAAAGCTTACGGGCGATTTTTTACCTTTTGAAGATGTCCCAAGATATTATTCTATGACAGAATAATATCTTGAACAAACAAAGTGAGGTCCTCCAAAAGATTAAAATCTCCTATTATGTCATTATCGGTAAATGCCCTCACCACAGGCCTCTGCGGGCTTCCAATATTCTGCCGTATCACAACACCGCACATTCCGTTGCTGAGCTTAACAGTGCATCCGTCAGGATAAAAAACTATGGTATCCCGAAACACCTGCACAACGTCAGGGTCAAGGATACTACCCGAAACGGCCAGAATGACCTCAAAAGCTTGATGGGGCATAACCGAAACACCGTTGTTTTCACTACCGTGCAGAACATTGTCGTAGTAGTCTGCCACCCGCACAATCCTTGCATAATCAGAAATACCGGTTCCCTTCAATTTTCTCGGATAGCCTGTTCCGTCAAAATTTTCATGATGCTCATAGCAAACTTTTGAAGAGTTCAAACTCATGCCTCTTAGCTTCCGCATCATTTCAAAGCCTGTCTCAACATGTTCCGGCTTCTCTTCGGCACAGTTTTCCCGCCCCAAATCATGGATCAGTGCTCCCGCAACAAGGTCACAGAGCTGGTTGAACGTATATGACAACCGGTTTCCAATATAGGCTGTTATTATCGCCACATTAACACTGTGTTCGATAACATACTCATCAACAACATCCATGGAAAGCATGCTTATCCCTTTGTCTCTATACTCCCTGACATAATCAACGATTTTTTTGCGGCATCTTTTATGGTATACTCGTCTATTTCCTCTGAGTTGTGTATCTTTGTGTATGCATTTTTCAACACCTTAGCAACTTCGTTTCTTGTCGTTATGTCAATCGGCTGAACTGCCCTTACATCTTCAAATCTCACATCATCTATATAGACCCTGTTTATTCCCAGTTGTTTAAATTTCTCTATATAAGCTTCCTTGAGAACCATACCGGAATTTAAGATGATTTTCCCGCTTGCAGTAAATACAGGCCTTGCCAACTCATCTCCCGGTTTTAATGAATTTACGCCGACAAGTCTCATTGATTACCTCCATGTAACAATGTTTTTTAAGGCCCGGACCTCCTATCCGTGCCTTTTCAAAGGTATTTTTCATAAAATTGCATTCTGATATGAAGGGAATTTACATGATAAAATTTGGTTTTATAAATAGTATATTCGACAAAAAAAAAGTTTTTTCCTGTCACACAAAAAGCAAAAAACTTCTTAACATCTTTTACAAAAATATAATAATATATCAAAAACTGTATTCAATTAAAATCGCGCCATACAGCACAATGTATTCTTTTTCCTTCTTTGTAAGATTCAGTTTCCATTTTTCTTCCTCATAACTATCGCCCTTATCAAAAACTACTATCCTGTTTATCATTGTTTTAGCAACCTCATTGGTAATACCGTTATTTGCAATTTGATTCTTTAATTTCGCAATCCTGTCGCCCAAGTCATGGCACTCTGTTTTTCTTGCTTCTAATTGATCAATTTCCTGTTTTATAGCCGAAATCCTGCTTTCAAGCTGCTGGTTCATCCTCAAGAAAAGGCTTTCGGATATCTTGTTCTCAAGCTTATCCTGATACAGAATCTCCTGCTGCTTTTGCTTTGTCTCCATCTGCTTCAAAAGTTTTTTGCGTATAACTTCATAATCCTCCGTTGCCTTACCCTTTTCAAGCTTCTGCAATATTTTATTTGACATCTTCTCATCATCTAAAAGTTTTTCAATATCCTCCAAAACAATCTCATAAAGATCCTTTTCTCTTATACTGTGGCTTGTACACGCAGTTCGTCCTGCTTTACCGTAACTGCTGCAAATATAGTTCATAGGCCTGTTATGCCGCTTTCTTGCAAACATAACGCTTCCGCAGGCTCCACAAAATATGATGCTGCGAAACACATGCATAATGCCCTTGTGGGGACCTGTCCTTACATTTTTATTATTCCTCATCCTCTGTATCTCTTCATATTCCTCCTTGAAACAATAGGTTCATGGGTATTCTCAGTTATCACCCAATGCTCTTTTGGCAAGCGCCTCGTCTTCTTGCTTTTAAAACTGATTTTTTCACTAACTCCCTGTACTGTATCCCCGGTATAAACCCTGCTTAAAAGAATCCTTCTAACAGCAATGGGATTCCACAGGCCCTTCGAAGGTGATTTTATCCCCTCACTGTTCAATATGCCTGCGATATAACTATAGCCATACCCCTCTCTATAAAGACTGTATATTCTTCTTACAACCCCCGCCTCTTCCTTGTTTACAATCAGCCGGTTTCTCTCGTAAGGCGATTTTTCATACCCAAAGGGGCATGCCCTATGTACTCTCCTTTTTGTATCTTGAATCTTAAATTCGCCCGTATTTTTCTTGAGATATCCAAGATGTAGCGCTCGTTAAACCACGTCTCAATTCCCACAATATCATTATCCTTGAGGCTGTCATACCTGCCGTCATAAGTAACAACCCTCACCCCGTTTTCCTCCAAGAAATCAAGGAATAATAGGGTTTTGGCATTATTTCTCCCAAGCCTGGACAAATCCTTTAGCACCAGAAGATTTATCCTGCCTTCCAACACATCACGTCTAAGCTCGTAAATTCCCTTCCTCTCAAAACCGGATCCCGACACATTATCGTCAATATAAATCCCCGTAACCTCACCCAATCCATTCTTCTCTACATAATCAATGAGCAAGTCTCTTTGAGTTTCTATGGTCTCATAGTTTTCTTCATTGTCATCCCTGCTCTCGCGGACATAAATACCTGCCTTATAGGATTCCAAGACTTCATCTTTTCTAATAAGCATCTCACCCCTTCCTTTGACTTAATTCACGTAAATTAAAATCCCGTTTTCCGGCTGAGTTTCTGAACTTTCAAAAGCCTCAAGCAATCTTCTTACGGTATTTGCTGCAAAAACGTATTTGGCTGTCCTATAGCCCAAATCACCTGCCCGTTTTATGCCAAAAGAGTTGAATAATTTTAGCCAAAACCTCTTCAACCTTTTTCTGCCCCTTATATTTTTTTACAATTACCCTTGATTTTGAGTCCCTGTTTTCCATTGCCGGATACCCCGATTAGTTGATGCTAACTAATATATATGCCAAAGGAAAATATTATAAAAATTGTCCGGATCATTTTTAATCCGGACAATTTACTGTCAAAGATATATTCTGTTTTCGGTAATAACCGCATCCATCAGTATGTCATGTTCTTCTTTAGGAATACTCGGAAAAACCTGTATCTCAAAAGCAATTCCCACTTTCAGGCAATCCTCCCGTACCTCCCTTAGAAAAACATCGTAGTAGCCGCGCCATAGCCAATTCTTCCTCCTTTTACGTCAAAGGCAACTCCCGGCACTACAACCAGGTCGATATCTTTAGGGTCAATTCTTTCCGAAAACTCCTTTACCGGTTCCAAAATACCGTAAGTACCGGGCTTTAGCCCTCTTTCTCTGTCTATTAATGCGTACGGAAATATTTTCTTTACACCATCCATCGAATCAATAAGAGGCAAGACTACAGTCTTGCCAAGATTTAAGCAGTGATCTATCAAAAAACCGGTCATAACCTCATTTTTAAAATCCATATAAGCCATTATGCATTTACTTTTATGAAATCCGTCAAAGGATATTAGCTTCTCTGTAATCAATTTGCTCTTTTGGACAACTTCCATAGCCGAAAGTTCTTTTCTAATATTCAGAGCTTCTTTTCTAAGCTCCCTCTTGTCTCCCATAAACATCATCCCATAACCGTTCGTCACTTATTTGCATTCAAAACCCCATGCATTCTAAAAACCTCAGTAGCTTTATGCCAAACATAATGTCAAAAAAGCAAAAGCGGCCATTGATACAACAAAGGAAATAACAGATGAAACCAAAAGGGCTGTTCCAAAGGATTTTCTGTCTGTATCTCCTTCTGTATTCATAAACACAATAGACGAAATCACTCCGAAAAGCTGCCCTATTCCAGGTACAAGATTGGACAGTGTTACCATAAAAACTTTCATACCATTGCCCAGAGGCCTTTTCTTATTATCGGCCTGCATTTTATCCACTATGACATTAATAGGTTTAGGCTCTGCCGGATTGGCGTACTGAATCTCGGGCTCGTTTTTTTGCTCTCCGGCGTTTTTGCTAAAATTATCACTTTGCAAAGGAGCATACGGACTGTTATTCAAAGCTTCTCTGTCCGCCAATGCCTCTTTAAATGCGAAATCATCATCATTGTAATTCACATACTCTTCACTGGAAACTGCACTTCTCGTAAAATCGGCAACATAGGTACTGTCGTTGATAGTTTTGTCAAACTTGTATGCACTATTATCAGTATCGACATCTTCACTTATCGTATCAAATGCTTCTAAAGAATCATCATCCAAATAACTGGCCTCAAAATCAAGTAAACTGCCGCAGTAAGGACAACGCTTAAAATCTGAAGCAATATTTTCACCACAGAAACTGCATACCTTTCTACCACCAATGCTGTCCATCTCGAATCCTCCTTGTAAGTATAATGACATATAAACTTACCTAATTCTAATATTCTTCAATACCAACGAAAATCCTTCACAACCGTATTAAATTTATCTTATTCATCCCTGGGGCCGGTACTGCTCGATATATGCATCTTCAAATGTGCCCATGTTTTTATATACCGACAATGCACAGTCAAAAACATGGAATGCCAGTGCCGCACCGGTCCCCTCCCCAACTCTCATCTTCAGATTCAACATAGGCTCAAGTCCCAATACCTCCAAAACTTTCTTACTTCCGGGCTCTGCCGAACCATGGGAAGGAAAAATAAAATTTATAACCTTAGGCTCTATCCTCACAGCTGCCAAAGCGGCAGCTGCAGATATAAATCCATCAATCAAGATAGGAATCCTATATGCCGCAGCACCGATAAAACAACCTGCAAGACCTGCAATATCAAATCCTCCCACTTTTGAAAGAACATCGATGGGGTCACTTGCATCAGGCCTGTTTACTTCTATTGCCTTTTTAACTATTGAAATCTTTTTCCAAAGAGCTTCATCCGAAAGCCCTGCTCCTCTTCCCACCATATCCTCTGCTTTTGAATTTGTCAAGATTGTGGAAACCGCACTGCTGGTCGTGGTATTACCGATACCCATTTCTCCCGTCCCCAAAAGGTTAATCCCCTTCTTACTCAATTCCTCCACAGTGGAAATTCCAACCTCTATAGCCTTTATAGCTTCCTCACGTGTCATTGCAGGCCCTTTTGCGATATTCCAAGTACCCTTTCTGATTTTACGTTTTACAAGTCCCTCGCAGTCAATGTCATCATCCACTCCAATATCAACAACCACAATATCGGAACCTGTATGTTTTGCAAAAGCATTTATGCCTGTTATTCCTCGAAAAAAGTTTCTCGTTACTTTAGAGGTTACATCTTTTGGACAAGAACTCACACCTTCTTCTACAACGCCGTTATCAGAACACATTATAACAACTGCTTTTTTATCCACGCATGGGAAAACCTCGCCGGTTATACCTGCAAGCCGTTTAATGATATCTTCCAACCTCCCCAAACTCCCCAATGGTTTTGTGAGGCTGTCAAGTCTTTTCTGCGCCATCTCCATAGGCACCGTATACAGATCCCCTACGGACTTTAGTGTTTCAAAAAGCATAATAATGCCTCCTCCTATATGCCGGACTTTACAAGACCGCAAATAAAATTATATTGCAATATTCCCGGCAAAGCAAGTAAACAGATGTATAAGCATATAAATTAAAAAACACCTTAAATTTTTCTTAAGGTGCTTTTTGATTTCCATATATGGGTTTTATTCTAATGTAATCCGAATGAATCTCCTTTTTCATTATCAAGAGGCATCAAATCCACATGGAGAATATCATCGCCAATCGGCTTTCTCTGTACTTCCTGTATTTTAGCCTTTATTTTCTTTCCGTTTAAATTCAAATTTACCAACACATCACTGCCGTTTTTATCGATAATTGGCCTTATCTCGTCTTCTATCAAGCTTATCGGGATACTTTCGTTGCCTGATAAAGAACTCCGGGAATCTTCCCTTCCCTTTTTGCCTTTTTTGATGCCAACGTACCCAGTTTTGTTCTGTTTTCAATATTAAGTTCAAATTCCTCCATAACACCCACTCCTTTGCTAATATCATCACTGTTTTCCAGAACAGCTTCATTAACAAAGTATTTCCAGTAAAACCGCAGTTAATGCATTTTATTGAAACTTTCTACATTTCTTCAGACTGATATGTATCCCCTTCCCTATAATACAAGTATAACAATGCCTTTATAATATCGTTGCAGTTTTCGTATGTTACTGTATGAATGTCGCCTCTGTTCACCTGAATTAGAAGTGTCATCTTGTGTTTGTCACAGTTGTCAATTACTGTGCTTATCAGATCAATTGCTTGAAGCGGTTTATAATAGACATAAATCCAATGCTCGATATCCTTATCCATATCCAACTCCTTTTGATAATAACTTTCTAAAAAACTCTTGATTTCTCCAGATCTTTTGGACAATAAATTTACAGTAACATACATTTAGAAAATTCCCCTCACTTTTTACATTTTTTAATTGCCAAACAATTTGCGTAGTTTAATATTGATTTCAACAAAAACTACAGAAAAACCTTTATGTAATTTTTTCATTATTCACAGCTTGGCCGCATCAGTATTTTTAATCATTATTATGAAATAATATAAATAATAGCTTTACTTAATAAATATATAAATTAAACACAAAATTCTTTATAAATTAAAATTTCTTAAAACACCTTAAAACTATAAAGAATGGAGGAAAAAGCGTTAAACTCTGCTTTAATGCTTGATGTTTATGAGAAAAGTGCTAGATACCGCCAAAAATTGCTGGATGGTTCCTATAATCATATCCTTAATCTTTAGCGGCTGCAGTAAAAATCAAAGCGACAATGCAAATAAAAATCCGGAAATCCAACAGCAGCAATTTGGAAGCGAAAATCAAGGAGATGAAATTCCGGAACAACTGGAAAACTTGGAAAACAATATTGAAAGAATATTTTCAACTTTGGACGGACCGGCAATAGAGCTAAAAAGTGGCAAACAGCAAAAGCAGAATCAAAAACAGCAAAAAACACAAGACGGTAATGAGGAGCACCCAAAGGCCGAAAAAAAGACCGAGGAAAAAGCCGATAACTCTAAAGGCAATAATGAAGGTCAAAAAAACGAAGGAAGTAAAGATGATAGTTCAAAGGATAAAAACGGTGAAGGCGAAGAAAAGCAAAACGGCGACACCAAAAATGAGAGTACAGGCCAGAAAAATCAGCCATCTGCTACCGGCATGGAAGAAGAGGAAAAAGACCCTTGGAAAGAAATTGACAAAATCATAAATACTCTGCACTATGAGTGGAACAGCTATACACCCTTGGCTGCAAAAAACAATGCCAGCAGGGATCTTATAGATGGCTTTAGTACTGCTCTAAACAGCCTTACCGATACTATAATCAGCAAAAACAAGACCAATACCCTGCTTGCTGCAAGTTACTTATACGCCTATATACCGGATTTCTATTCCCTTTACAGGACCGAAACCTCTCCTGAAATAAAGAGGGTTCGGTACTACACCCGAAATGCAATGCTTAACGCAATGACGGCCAATTGGGAACAGGCAGACAGCGATATGAAAAACCTCAAAAGCATCTGGAATATTTATAAAAATGTTGTATCGGAAGAACAGAAGGAACTTTCCAGCCAATTGGACTATTCAATTCAGGAATTTGAAAAGGTTTTATCGGAAAAAAACCAGCCGCTGTGCGACATAAAAGGAAGAGTTGTAATGTCCAATATACAATCTCTTGAAGAATCCATGAAGTAAAATTAAAAAGAGGCTAGACAAGGCCAGCCTTTACAAAAGGACGTCTTAAAAAAGCCGGTTTGTAAAGTCTGGCCCGTCTTTTTTACCCAAAGCATTGATGTATAATATACTAAATAAATTAATTGAAAGGACAGGCACCAATGAAGGTTTTGGGTTTGATTGTGGAATACAATCCTTTTCACAACGGACATCTTTATCATCTTGAGGAGTCGAAAAAAACAAGTGGAGCTGACTTTGCCGTTTGTGTTATGAGCGGCAATTTCATCCAGCGGGGAGAGCCGGCAATTGTAAACAAGTGGGCAAGGGCAAAAATGGCCTTATCCTCAGGTATTGACCTTGTAATAGAACTGCCTCTTGCCTGTGCCATGGCCAGCGCGGAATATTTTGCTTCCGGAGCCGTAAGAATTTTAAACGATATAGGAATAGTGGACTATATATGCTTTGGAAGCGAACATGGAGATGTTGCAGAGCTGGACTACATTGCCCAAATTCTTGTAGATGAACCCGAGGCCTACAAATCCTATCTAAAGAAAGAGCTCGACAAGGGTTTATCATACCCTGCCGCCCGCGAATCGGCCCTAAAGAAATACGCAGCATTAAAAACCATATCAGACATCAATATCTCTGAAATAATCGCTTCATCAAACAATATCCTGGGTATAGAATATCTAAAGGCCTTAAAACGCATAAAAAGCAATATAACGCCACTTACAATAAAGCGCATTAATAATGATTATAACACAGAAAACATAACCGGCAGCATTTCCAGTGCATCGTCAATAAGAAAATATATTTCTACCAAAAATCTGTCCTCTTCAGATAATGTTCTTGCCACAACACTGCCCAAATCAAGCATCGACGTCCTTTTTGAAGAGATTCATGCCGGAAGGGGACCTATTTTTAAAGAGGATTTTTATCCTATTATCACTTCCCTTATCCGAAAAATGACACCGGAGCAACTAAAAGTCTTTGCCTATGTTTCGGAAGGGCTTGAAAACAGGATAAAAAGTGCTGCCGATGCCGCAGGTACATATGAAGAGCTTATAGAAGGCATATGCACCCGGAGATATACTAGGACCAGAGTACAGAGGATACTTATGGGCATACTTATGGGAGTAACCTCAGAAGATATAAATATGCTTAGCCGCTTTGACAGTCCTCAATATGCAAGGATTTTGGGCTTTAATTCAAAAGGAAAACAGCTTCTTTCTCAAATAAAGAAGAAATCGTCAATACCTCTGGTGCTAAAGACTGCAGATTTCATAAAATCCTGCGACCCTGTCCTTAAAAGAAAGCTTGAATTGGAGTCCCTGTCCACCGACCTTTATGTAATGTGCTATAAGAATCCTGCCTTTAGAAAAGCCGGTCAGGAGTTTACTCAAAATATCATTATTATGTAATAGTTCAAAAAGAGCCCGAAGCTTGTCATTATTTTCATGCCGGGCTCTTTTTAAAATCCTCGTATTATATTTTTTAATATTTCAATAAATTAATTTTTAAACCCTTATTATACCTCCATAATAATAGGAAGAATCATCGGTCTTCTCTTGGTTCTCTCATAGAGGAAATCTCTCAATGCATCCCTAATAATGCTTTTCTTTGTGGACCAATCGTTCTTTTTCTTATCCTCGCACTTTTGAAGAGCCAATTTGCATACCTCTCTTATTTCCTCCATAAGGTCTTCGGACTCACGCACATATACGAAACCTCTGGAAATAACATCGGGTCCTGCAATTACATTGCCGGTATCTCCCTCTATGGTAATAACTACAACTATAAGTCCGTCCTGGGACAAATGCTTTCTATCCCGCAAAACTATGTTTCCTACGTCTCCAACTCCAAGGCCGTCAACCAGCACTCTTCCGGAATTTACGCTGCCGTTTATCTTTGCGGAGTCATTGGTAAGCTCCAAGACCTTTCCAATGTCCATAATAAAAATGTTTTCCGAAGACATTCCCAGCTCAACAGCAAGATTTGCATGGCGCTTTAAGTGCCTGTATTCTCCATGTACCGGCATAAAGTACTTCGGCTTTATCAGTCTGTGGATAAGCTTCAGTTCTTCCTGACTTGCATGACCTGAAACATGAATATCCGCCAAGGATTCGTATATAACTTCTGCTCCCTTCTTGAAAAGCTCATTTACTACCCTTGAAACCAGTTTCTCATTTCCGGGTATAGGATTTGCGGAAATGATGACAAGATCGCCTGGGATAATTTCAACCTTCTTATGGTCTCCGGAAGCCATTCTCGTCAGGGCAGACATCGGCTCACCCTGGCTTCCCGTGGTAATTATAACCAATTTCTCCGGGGGATATTTGTTTACATAGTCTATATCAATAATTACCCCTTCCGGTACATTCATATAACCCAGTTCCATAGCGACATTTACCACATTCACCATGCTTCTTCCGCATATGGCAATCTTTCTTCCGAATTTGATTGCAGCATTCACGATCTGCTGAATTCTATGGACATTGGATGCAAAGGTTGCAACAAGTATCCTGTTTTTTGCATTCATAAATATCTCATCAAAGGTTTCCCCAACGGTTTTTTCCGACATCGTATAACCTTGTCTTTCAACGTTGGTACTGTCGCACATAAGGAGTAATACGCCCTTCTTTCCAAGCTCAGCAAGCCTTGCCAAATCAATAGGCTCGCCCTCTATAGGCGTGTAATCAATTTTAAAATCACCGGTATGGAAAACCGTACCTACAGGGGTAAAAATAGCTAGAGCCATTGAGTCTGCTATACTGTGAGTAGAACGGATAAACTCAACCTTGAAACATCCCAGCTCTATTACATCAGAATGCTGAACAACATTAAGAACCACACTGTTTAAAAGTCCATGTTCTTCAAGCTTCTGCTCTAATAGCCCCAAAGTAAGCTTTGTACCGTATACCGGAACATTCAAATCCTTTAGAACGTAAGGCAAAGCACCAATATGATCCTCATGTCCGTGAGTGAGAACAATACCTTTTACCTTTTCCCTGTTCTTAGTCAAATATGATATATCCGGTATAACAAGATCAATTCCCAGCATATCGTCTTCCGGAAAAGCAATACCGCAGTCAACAACAAATATATCATCACCGTACTCAAAAACAGTAATGTTTTTCCCTATTTCACCCAGCCCACCAAGGGGTATAATCTTTAGTTTTTTCTTCTTTTTTGCCACAATTTAACCTCCGCTTTCCTTGTATTCTATTATATTAAAAAACAATCAGACAATAGACTCAAATAGACCCGTTCCCATGCTTTAGCATATTTTCAAAAAACCAAGACCTTTACGGTGTGCCAAGTTTATTTCGCCCCAAAAGCCAGTTTATAGAAAATACAGCCAATTAGCAAGTTTTCAATTTGAGCTATTGACAGCTTGTATTTAAACAATTTCATTATTTAATAATATAACCCGTTTTTTGACAAACAAAATAATTCAAGAAGAAATACTCCTTGAAACCCCTGTTTGTCCATACTCTATATTTTTTGG
>NZ_BAVR01000032.1 GCF_000521465.1 Acetivibrio straminisolvens JCM 21531 | reverse complement strand
ATATTATATATCATAATGGAATTCATTCAATATATTTTTAAAACTATTTATCAAATTCCGCATTTGGTCATAAATAATGATACCATAAAGTTTTCTTAAACATCCTTTAAAATCTGTGATATTTTGTGAAAAATACGGCCGTTCATTCTTCTATTTTAAATTAAGCAATACTTTTTAGCAACATCAATTATTATAACACAACTTTGCAAAACATTATGGCTTAATTGCCCTTTATCTGCATCTCAATTAATTATTCCCAAGCATTAAAACCGTCAAACTACACAAACTACAACCAAACTCAACAATTATGGAGGTCATTATTATGAAAATGCGCGAAGGAATGATACCAACAATTCTCGGAACTGTAGTTACTGCAACAGGATTATCGCTTAAACCGCTTTCATCCAAAATTTCATGGGGTCTAACCGGTTTTGGCTCGCCCACATACTCCTAGGTACAATTGACCTTATAGAGCACCGCAAAGAATATGTGTAAAATATATAAATAGACAGGGAAGTAACGAGCCCTGTCTATCTTATTTAGCCTCTTTAAGTAAAATGAAAGAGGCAAATTTTTATAATTATAATAGACTCTTTCTGAGCTCTTCACCGGATTTTGGAGAAAGGTATGCCGGAGGAATATCAAAAACCGTTTTGGCGCCAAACGCCTTCCTTGTTTAATCTATAAGCAGCTCTGGCATATGCAATCAAAGTATTGGCTGTAAAATCCGGATTGGAATCCAATTTCAGACTATATTCTATAGTATGGTTGTTCTCATTATTGACACCGGTTTTACCTGTTCTTATTGAAAATCCTCCGTGGGGAATTCCGCTGTGTTTTTCTTTCAACTCTTCTTCCGAAATAAAATGCACAATTGTATTATAATCTGCGAAATAGTCCGGCATGGTTTTAATTTCTTTTTCAATTCTTTCTTTATCTGCTCCTTCTTCTGCCGCTACAAAACATTCCCTGATGTGCTTTTCCCTCGTTGTAAGTTCGGGGTTTCCTCCCTTTCTTACCAATTCAATAGCACTCTCAACCGGAATGGTATACTGCCTTGCATCCAGCACACCCTTAACTCTTCTTATGGCATCGGAATGGCCCTGCTTACGCCCTTGCCCCAGAAAGTATAGGTTTTTCCTTCAGGCAGGATAACCTCTCCAAACAAGCGGCTCAAAGAGAACATTCCCGGGTCCCATCCGCAGGCTATAACAGCAACTTTTTTTGACTGTTTTGCCTTCTCATCCACAGATTCGAAATATTCCTGAATTTTATTGTGGGTATCAAATCCATCCACAATATTAAACATTTCCGCAAATTCCGGTCCCTGCACCGGCAAATCCGACATGCTTCCGCTACATAGCAGCATAACATCTATTTTATCTTTCATATTTTTGGCATCGTCAAGAGAATAAACTTTTACACCTTCAGTCAATGGCTTGATTGAATCGGGATTTCTTCTTGTAAATATGGCTACCAGTTCCATATCCTTGTTCTGTCTAATTCCTATCTCGGCACCCTTTCCCAAATTGCCGTATCCCACAATACCTATTCTTATCTTTTCCAAAGTAACTCCTCCATTCATCAAAACAAGTATCTCGAAAAAACTTTGCGTTATGTATTTTATCATATTATAGCCAATTCTACATCTATTGAATAAAGATTTTTATATATTTTTTCATTGTGAATATAAACAATAAAGGAAGCCAAACGGCTTCCCAATTTTAGTTTTTAATCTATTATTTCTTTTTGTCACCTATTTCTTTGCCCGGAATATTTACTTGCTGCTTCTGCAAAAGCTTCAATCTTATAAATATGACCATTTTTTCAATGATTTTGTCAAAGATAAATTCTTCTTTACCGTAACATCCAAGCCCTTTAGGATCTTTCAAAATATCATCTTCAAATATTTTCACTTCTTCAAGTTCGCAAAATACTTTTTCGTTGAAACACTCAACGTGTGCAAATCCCATTTCGCACGGATCACTGCCGATAATCTCTTGTCCGCAAAAGTCGTTGCCTTTTATGTTGTCAACAAAGGAAGCTATTTCCTTTGCAGGACCTGTTTGACAAATCACCGGAGGAACATCGAATATTATTTTAGTTGCGCACTGAAACGGAACCTTTACAGTTGTGTGCTTTATCTTTCCGCTTATTCCGTCTTTGCTTTGATTAATGCAGTCAGCAGTAGCATATTCAATATTTTTTCTTACATAGCCGCTAAGAAACAGTTTTCCGGTTTTCTTTGTTTTGCATTCATAATCGAATCCTGTGTCAATTAGTTTACACTGGGTAATAAACAAGTTCTTTTTGATTCTTTTGATTTCAAAGGCGGGCTCATCTAACTGAATAACCGATTCTACATCAATTTGTATAACAGGCTCGGCAAGAACTACAGGTATTTTTCCAACAAAGGGTCCGCTAAAACCTCTTGGAGTTAAAAATTCGTTTGAACATTCAGTAAGAGTTTCCGATTTAATTACTCCACCTTTGCAAGTGTACTCTTTATCCATCTCGCCACCTCCTAAAACATGGATTGGTATTAGAGATATTTTTTTACCTCCTACTAACAATATATGAAAGAGTACACTTATGTGTGTTATGTAAACTATGCCATTCCTCATGCAAAGTAACATTATGTCATAGCTTTATATAAGATTATTGGTCAAATATCCCGGAATCCTTACCTGCTGCCATTGCAACAGTGTAAATGTTATAGACAGCTCCAAATATTCAGTCAAGGTATCAAATGAATCTTCCTTGGCACTAACCCCTGAAAATCTTTTTTTTCTCTCCACATTCGACTCGCATATAGATGCTTCGTCCAACTCGCAAAAGAATCTTTCTCCGGAAAAATAAGAATCTTCAGGAATATTTTCCTTATCCGGCAATGCAACGGTTATAAACCCGTTTGAAGTTTTAAATACAGGAAAGGTGCAATACTCGATTTTGGTTACACATTCAAAAGGTACCTTTAAAGCTTTATAAAGCACATCAGCCGACGTATTTTTCTTATTTCCATATTCCCTGTCTTTCAAGCAGTATGTCGCATACGCAATATTTTCACTTACATAACCGTTCAGATAAATTTTGCCGTACCTTTTATTGCCCGTGTTCAACAGTTTGCATTGGGTAAGATATACTTTCCTTGAATTGCTGTAGATTTCTAAAACAGAATGGTCAAAACAAACCTTAGATTCAATGCCTATATGTACTTTTGATTGGGAAACAACAACAGGAATTCTTGCAAGCACAGGGCCGCACCGGCCGGTGGGGTAAACCGGCTCGCTTTGAACCTCCGTAATGGTTCTCGTTTCAACTTTAAACTCTTTTAAGTCACGCTCAGTACTCATAGCAATTGCCCCTATTAATCGAAAAACAGCCGCTTAATATCCTTTTTCATAATATGAGAAGACAGCTAATCTTGTACCGGTCCATAAGCTTATAACACTTCGGGATATAGAAAATTTTCCACTTGTACTAAAGTTTTCTTTTTGTTTTAAAGTGTTTCAATTGGGCAAAAGATATTTTAGCAAAGGTGCTTGGTATATCCCATCTCAACAAGTTTTAAGTATGCATCCCACACCTGTTTTGGAATATCCTGATGCACTTGGAAGCCTTTTTCGGGGTACACCTTTATTCTCTGGAGGTCGCCAACCATCACACTGATGACTTCATCCTCCGTAATCTCCCCGCTGGCGTAGCCGCAAGATACTCCATAAGCTCCATCTTAGGAGAAGTAACAATCACGTCTGCATCTTCCCAGAGCTTTTTAAATGCTGCATAGGTCCTTCTTTCCATATACGGCTTGTTGACCGCAATAATTTTCCGGGCTTTTATTTGCCTTTTATTTAATAGCTCCTTTGTAAACAGAATATTCTCGCCCGTGTTTGAGGATTTGCTTTCAATAAGGATACATTCCTCCGGAACCCCCATATCCACCGCAATCCGCGCAAACTTTTCAGCCTCGGTGCAGTTCCATATATGCTTTGTAAGCTTGCCGTATCCTCCCGAGAATACAATTAGAGGAGCAAAGCCCTCCAAAAAGACTTCTGCTCCCCTCTTGGCAACCCTAGTATCATGGCTTCCCAACACAACTATGCAATCGGATTTTGAAAGTCTATGGTTCATGCGAAGATAGTCCCATAGAATCTGTATCAGCTTTTCCTTTTCCATGTTTTTCACCATCGATAAACTTATATACTTGATATTTATTCTATGAAAAAAGTGCCTCAGCAAATTCCCTTGCATCAAATCTCTGCAGGTCGTCGATTTGCTCTCCTACACCAATAAGCTTCACAGGAATATTCAGCTCTGAAGCCACAGCAATTATTATACCGCCCTTGGCAGTCCCATCGAGCTTTGTTAGTACAATTCCGGTAACATCAGTTACCTCACTGAAAGTTTTTGCCTGTGAGATGGCATTCTGACCCGTAGTAGCGTCAAGCACAAGCAAAACTTCCCTAGATACTCCCGGAAGCTCCCTGTCTATTATTCTGAATACCTTTTTGAGCTCCTCCATCAAATTTTTCTTTGTATGGAGTCTTCCCGCCGTATCACAGATTAACACATCAGCCTTTCGAGCCTTTACTGCCTGCACGGCATCATAAATAACGGCTGCGGGGTCTGAACCCTCCGCTTGCTTTATCAACTCGACACCAACCCTGTTGGCCCATATTTCAAGCTGATCTATTGCAGCAGCCCTAAAGGTATCCCCTGCAGCAAGGATAACCTTTTTTCCTTTTGACTTTAAAAGGTTTGCAATTTTACCTATGGACGTAGTCTTGCCCACGCCATTTACTCCAACCACCAATATGACACTTGGAGTTGTATCGAGCTTGAGCTCCGACTCTCCCTGCTTAGAATTTTTGCCAGTTCTTCCTTAAGAAGTTCTTTTACCTTGGCAGGGTCCGTGGTTCTTGTCTCCTTGACCCTGGTTTTAAGGTTTTCAATAATCTTCATGCTAGTATCGATTCCCACATCGGAAGTTATAAGTATTTCTTCCAGTTCCTCAAACAACTCCTCGTCAATTTTTCCGAAAGACACCAATACCTTGTCAATTCTCTCGGTGATTGTGTTTTTTGTTTTCCTTAGTCCTTCTTTTAGCTTGTCAAAAAAACCCATATCCTACTTTTCCTCCATCCAAATTTCTTAATATTTTTATCCCACTTTTTCTCCCATCTTCAGGGAAACCACTTTTGAAACACCATGCTCCTGCATTGTAACTCCATACAGGGTATCGGCAGCTTCCATAGTACCTTTTCTGTGAGTAATAACAGCAAACTGTGTTACATTGGAATACTTCTTCAAATACTGTGCAAACTTGTACACATTTGCATCATCCAAAGCCGCTTCAATCTCATCCAGCACACAGAAAGGTGTCGGATTGAGTCTTAAAATGGCAAAGAGCAGCGCAATTGCAGTAAACGCCCTTTCTCCCCCCGACAGGAGCATAAGGTTTTGAAGCTTTTTCCCCGGAGGTTGTACCTCTATCTCAATACCACTTTCGAGTATATTCTCCTTGTCTACAAGAATCAACTCTGCCCTTCCGCCGTCAAACAACTCTTTAAATACCATGTTAAAGTTTTCATTTATGAGTTTAAACTGCTCCATAAACTGGCGCTTCATTATAGATACCATTTCATTTATTACTTTTTGAAGCTTTTCCTCTGCCTGCTCCATGTCGTTTTTCTGTGCCGACATGAATTCAAAACGCTCTTTAGTTTTTATATACTCGTCGATAGCAGTGACGTTAACAGGCCCAAGCTCTTTTATCTCATTTCGCAGCTCGGTTATTCTTTTCTGAGCCTGTGTTATGCTTCCGATATCCTTTTTAAGCTCCAATGCATTGGTATAGGTAAGCTCATATTCGTCCCACATCCTGTTCTGAATCGACTCCATCTCGGACTCGAGCCTTGCCTTCTTAACCTCAATTCTGCTGTGTTCTTCCTGAAGCAACAGTATATTCTTGTTTATTTCGGTTATCTGATCTATAATACCCGCGGATTCTTCCTCCCGGATCTTTTTTTCCTCCGTAATCCTGTCTATTTCAAAAGTTTTCCCGGATTTTTCTTCCTCATACTTTTTAATTAACTTGTCCAGCCCTTCATTTTTTTCTTCCAGGGATTTTATTTCCTGTTCGTTTCTTGTCTTTTCAACTCTCTTTCTTTCGATTCCTTTTACAAGGCCGTTTTTCTCATTCTCTAGCCTCTCCAGCGTTTCTTTTACGCCTTCTATACTCTCCAAAATAGAGTTTACCGAAATTCTGTAGTCGGTAATGTCGGTATGCAACGCATCTCTTATCGACTGCTCTTCCTTGTTCTTCTCCTGATATTTTGCCACAATATTTTTTTTTCTCTGCAATATCACCTTCTATTTTGGAAAGCTCGTTTTCGTATTTTGAGAGCTCCTCAAAAGTATCCTTTTCCTGTCTAATGAGCTGCTCTTTTTCTTGCTTTAACATATCAATTCTTGCAATGCTTCTTTTGATATTTTCCTCAATCTGGGCCAAATGGCTCTCATCTCTTATTTTTATAAGCTCGTTGTCCTTAAGGCTGCTTTCTTCTAAAGATATTTTGTCTATTATCTCTGTGAGCTCTCTGCTTAGCGTTTCAACGTTTTTTTCTATCGTCCCATCGTCCTCTTTTAGCTCTGCAATGTTCTTTTCCAGCTCTGAGATTTCCCGGTTTCTGCTCAATATCCCAGACTCTCTCTTCTCTTTGCTTCCTCCGGACATGGAACCGGTGGTGCTTAATATATCACCGTCTAAAGATACTATTCTAAAGCTGTATCCAAACCTTCTCGCCATTTTTATCCCGGCATCGAGCTGTCTACTACCACCACTTTACCTAGAAGACTCAAAACTATTCCCCTGTATTGCTCATCATATTCAATAAGGTCGGACGCAACTCCAATAAAACCTTCATGACCCTTTAGCTGGTTTAATATGCTGTCGTCAAGATATTTTCCCTTTACAGAGGATATAGGAAGAAAAGTTGCCCTTCCCAAATTGTTTCTCTTTAAATATTCTATTGCCCTTTTGGCATCCTCCTCGCTGGTGGTGACTATATTCTGCAAAGCTCCTCCTAGAGACATCTCAATCGCTGTCTCATACCTCTTGTCCACAGAGAAGAGCTGTGCCAGCGCACCGTGAATACCCTTTCCAAACTCTTTCGACTGCTGGCACGCCTGTAAAACAACCCTTACACTCCGGTTATAGCCCTCAAGGTTTCGCTCCATATCCATTAACATCTTCTGCCTCGAGGTCATCACCTGTATTTGGGACCTGACGTTATTCTGCTTTTTCTTTTCTTCTTCCAGCTTTATGCCAAGGTCCTTTCTTTTTTCATTCAATTCAGAAAGCAAATCTTTAATATTTTTAATCAGTTCGTTTGTTTTGTAAATACTCTCCGACAGTTCTTCCTTCTTCATGCTCTCCTTGTCTTTGTCAAGAGTCAACTGATATACTTCCGTGTCAATGCTTGTCTGTCTTTTTTTGATACCTTCAATATGGTTTTTTATGTTGTTTATCTGTGTCCTCTTGTCCGACTGTATATCGAGCATTTCCATTATCTCAGTCTTCAAGTTCTCAATATATCTCTCATTCTCGTTCAATGTGGCAATAATGGCCTGAAGCTTTTTTTCGGACTCTTCAAGCTTGGCGGAATACTCATCATACCTCTCTTTTAGATAAAGGATTTTACTGTTCTTTGCAGCCTCTTCTTCCGATATAGCCTTGATCTTCTCCTCAACCTCCGATATTTCCCCGTCAAGACGAGCAATATTTGAGGTCAGGTTGCTGATTTTTTCCTGATTTAGCCTGATTTCGGAATTGGATTTTTCAAGGCTGCCATCAATAGCATAAAACTCCTGTTTTGCAGCTTCAAGCTTTCCTTCCATTTCCTTTAAAATGCCAAGATTTTTCTGGTTGAGATTGGTAATATCCTCCAGCTTTTTATTTTCGCTGTCTATATTATCCTTTACCGAAGCATAACCCTCTTCCAATTCCTTTATCTTTTCCTTGTATTTAGTGATATTTTCTATATATACGTTTATCTCTAACTCTTTCAAAGTATCCCTTAAGTTCAGGTACTTTTTTGCCACCTCGGACTGCTCTCTTAAAGGCTCCAACTGGTTTTCAAGCTCTGTAATAATGTCATTTATTCTAAGCAGATTTTGCCTTGTCATTTCCAGCTTTCGTTCCGCTTCCTGCTTTCGGACCTTGTACTTCATTATTCCGGAGGCTTCTTCAAAAATGCCCCTTCTTTCTTCTGATTTTGAGCTTAAGATTTCGTCAACTCTTCCTTGTCCGATTATGGAATAGCCATCCTTACCGATCCCGGTATCAAGAAACAACTCATAAATATCCTTAAGACGGCACTGGGTCTTGTTTATCATATACTCGCTTTCCCCGGAGCGATACACCCTCCTGGTTACGGTAACCTCACTAAAATCAATAGGAAGTATGCCGTCAGAATTGTCAAAGGTAAGAGAAACCTCTGCAAAGCCCAAAGGCTTTCTGTGCTCGGTACCGGCAAATATTACGTCCTCCATTTTTCCGCCTCTCAAGGTTTTGGCACTCTGTTCTCCAAGCACCCACCTTATTGCATCGGAAATGTTGCTTTTACCGCTTCCATTCGGTCCTACCACAGCAGTAATGCCGGAATTAAAGTCAAGCTGTATTCTGTCTGCAAAGGATTTAAAGCCTTGAATCTCAAGTCTTTTTAGATGCAAATAAAACACCTCGGTAATTTTAGAATGAAAACCTCAAATTTTTATACATTAATTATTCTAACATAATTTTTTATATAATCAACACGGCAATATTATCTCACATCAATATTTCCGGCAAAGCAAAACCATATTTTACAAAATGTTGTTTTTATAGCTTCGGGCATATTTTCCCGCAACAAGCAAAGCTTCCACCATGCTTACGGCACTGGCTTTTCCCGTACCGGCAATATCAAATGCAGTACGTGGTCCACGGACGTTCTTAAAAAAGGAAGCCCTATGGTAACTGAAATTGTTCTTTCAAAATCCAAGGTTTTGGCAGCAATATGCCCCTGATCATGATACAGGGAAAGCACCGAGTTATATCTTCCCTTGCTTGCAAGATAAAATACAGAGTCAGCACCAATAGGTCCTTCCACACGATAGCCCATTAAAACCGCTTCCTTTACGGCAGGTATCACAGAATCAACCTCTTCTCGGCCAAAAAGCCCGTGCTCTCCGCTGTGGGGATTAAGCCCTGCCACCGCCATGGTTCCTTCATTAATACCCAAGAGCCCCAGTGCCTTTGTGCATCTTTTAATATAGTCCAATAGCCTTTCCTTTGTGACCAAATCGCATGCCTGTCTCAAAGAGACATGCCTGCTAAGGAAAAATATTCTTAAGTTTCCCACTTCAAACATAGTTAAAGGGTCTTTGGTACCGGTAAGTCCCGCCAGAATTTCCGTATGTCCGATATAGTCCACTCCTGCCATTTTCAGCGATTCTTTGTTTATGGGTGTGGTGGCCACAGCATCTATCTTTCCATCCATGGCAAGCTCCACAGCACGTTTTATATAATTAAAAGCTGCTTCTCCACACTGTGCCTGGACCTGTCCCATTTTAATATTTGACACACCAATATCTCCGGTATCAACAAGGTTAATCGCACTGCTATCGGATATCAATCCATGGAGAGTTTCATCTATAACATTTATTCGGCTGTCGAGCCCACAAATCTCCAATGCCTGACAGACTGCGTCTTTTGAGCCTATGACAACGGGCGTAAGGAATCGGTAAATGTTTTCTTCCTTTAGCGCTTTTACCACTATCTCAGGGCCAATACCCGCCACATCCCCAAGAGGTATTCCTACTATCGGCTTTTCCACGTGATTTTCCTCCTGTCCTTCTTCCAATAACGTTTTTATGCATACTTTTTACACTTCATATATTTCGAAACATTTATATATGCTATTTAGATTCTACCTCAAAAAAACAAATTAAAAAAGCTGTTCTTAAATTATAAGAACAGCCTCAAAACAGTAATTATGTAATAAAATTATCTAGGTTCGACTAAGAACTTAATCGCAGTCCTCTCCTCCCCATCGATACTAATAGATGAAAAAGCTGGAACTGTAACGATGTCTATACCATTTGGTGCCACAAAACCTCTTGTGATTGCTATTGCTTTAATAGCTTGATTTACCGCTGCTGCCCCCACTGCTTGAATTTCTGCTGTCGATTTGCCTCTAAGAATTGCTGCCAATGCTCCAGCGACCATCTTCGGCTGCGATTGACTGATACCTTTAATACTTCCATACACTTTTCCTCCTCAATAAAATATAACTTATATAAATTAAATAAAATAAAATAAATTTAATTCTCTCTTTAGAAATATATGATAACCGATACGAGATAATTTCTAGCCTAATACTATTTTATAACAATCCAAACTAACAAACAATATTATAAAATTAATATTTTATATCATAAATTTCATGTCCCACATTATATTCTCTGACAATTATTTTATCATATCCATACTTTTTTCTTAAATATTCTACATTTTTCCTGCCCTGACCTATAACATTCGATATTTCTTTTTTATCGGTGCAAATTATAAGACTGCTTTTTTTCGACAGATTTTGCTCTATAATCGCCTTTTCGATAACGTCAAGAGCCATTCTTGACTCTACCAACTGCCTGAAAGCCGGATGAAAAGGACCGGCTATCACGTCACCGCCTTCATTTATGCTCTCGGTAGGCTGAAGCCCAATTCTTATTACATTTATATTGTTCTTTTCATAAATATAGAGAAGCTCGGCACAAAGTTCAACTGCTTCCTCAAGCTCTAAAGGAGTGTATTCACCCTTGTTATACATCTTTTCAAGATAGGTCCCCCTAACCACCAGTGTAGGATAAATCCTTAAAATATCAGGTTTTATGCCAACAACCTTTTCTGCAGTATGAAGGGCCTTCTGCCTGCTGTCTCCCGGAAGCCCTATCATTGTCTGTATTCCGAGAACAAAGCCCCACTTCTTTATAAGAGCCGAAGCATTGTAGACATCCTCAGCACTATGACCCCTGCAGGTCTTTTGAAGGACTTCATCATCAAGGCTCTGTACCCCTAGCTCTATTGTGTTTACAGAATATTTCTTCAAATAATCAAGAATTTCACCGGTTATATAGTCCGGACGGGTTGAAAGCCGTATGCTTTTAACCTTGCCCTCTTTTATATATCTATTGGCCGTCCCAAGATATTTATATTGTTCTTCTCTCTCTATTCCTGTAAAACTGCCGCCATAAAAGCCAATCTCAATGTATGCATCTTGGCCGGCAGAATTAATATGGGACTCAATAATCGATATCATCTTATCTTCGGTCATATCATCTTTTTGACCGCTTATATACTTTTGATTGCAATATATGCAGTCAAAAGGACAACCCTTGTGGGGAATAAAAATCGGTATAACAATATGCTTAAAAGCCATTATTTTCCCTCTTAAATCCTGTTGTAATAATGTATTTAATTAGACTCGACATTATGTTTTATTGCATATCTATTATCGCTTAAAATTTTATATATTATAGTTTTATGGATTGATATTTAGGCATTGATATTCTTTAATGATGATTTTGCAGCCATCTGTTCCGCTTCCTTTTTGGTCCGGCCTTCCCCGACTCCTACTACCTTTTCATTAACTTTTACCTGTGCAACAAACACCTTACTGTGGTCAGGCCCTTTTTCTTCAATTATCTCATATGCAATTTTGTGGTCATTTGTTTTCTGAATAATCTCCTGAAGCTGGGTCTTGTAATCCATAAAAAGTATTCCTTGAATAGATTCCTCTATTGTTTTGCCCAGTTGGTTCAATACAAAAGTTCTTGCATTCTCCAGGCCGCCGTCAATATATATAGCCCCTATCAGCGCTTCAACAGCATCTGAAAGTATTGAAACCCTTGTCCTTCCACCGGTGTTTTCCTCGCCCTTTCCGAGAAGGAGGTATTTCCCAATGCTTATGTTTTGTGCACACTCAGCCAAAGTACGTTCACATACCACATTGGCTCTAAACTTCGTCATTTCTCCTTCTGCCAGGTATGAACAGTTTGTATAAATGTATTCGCTGACAACCATGTTTAAAACGGTATCACCCAGAAATTCAAGCCTTTCATTGCTTGATATTCTTTCATCCCTGCATTCATTGGCATAGGAACTGTGAGTCAAAGCCAATACCAGCTTCATCTTGTCCTCAAAGCAATAATCAATAATCCCTTCCAGTTCCTTTATCCTGCCCATAAAACTGTCTAAACTAAACATTGCTCCTCCCATCCTTCAAAGGCTATAATATACATTCCCCGATGGAAAAAATATCATAACACCTCACGACTTTAGGGGAACGGAATAATTCCGTCCCCCTTCTATAAAATACAATTGCAATTATTAAGAGAATTTTTTCAGTGCAATAGTTGCATTGTGACCTCCAAAACCTAAAGAGTTTGACAATGCATAGGTTATGTCGGAACTTCTTCCTTTATTCGGAACATAATCAAGATCACATTCCGGATCCGGTGTCTTGTAATTGATTGTCGGAGGCAAGAAACCGTCCTTTAACGCAAGGACAGTAATTATAGCCTCAACTGCACCTGCTGCACCTAAAAGATGTCCTGTCATCGACTTGGTAGAGCTTACAGCCAGCTTCTTTGCATGGTCTCCAAATACAGCCTTTATAGCAGCAGTTTCAAACTTGTCATTGTATTCGGTAGATGTTCCATGTGCATTAATATAATTCACATCTTCAGGTTTTATTCCTGCATCATCTATAGCCATTTTCATGCATCTTGCTCCACCTTCGCCTTCCGGTGCCGGAGCGGTAATATGATATGCATCATTTGTGACTCCATATCCCACAATCTCAGCAAGAATGTTTGCACCTCTCTTTAGAGCATGCTCCAATTCTTCCAATACAAGAATACCTGCGCCTTCTCCCATGACAAATCCGTTTCTTTCTGCGTCAAAAGGTCTGCAGGCAAGAGCCGGATCCTCTGTTGTGGTCATAGCTTTCATTGAACAGAAACCTGCAAAAGACAAAGGTGTTATGGAAGCTTCCGATCCTCCGGTAATAATAATATCGGCATCTCCCCGCTGAATAACTTTAAAAGCGTCACCAATTGCATTAGTCGATGTTGCACACGCAGTTACAACACACTCGTTAAAGCCTCTTGCTCCAAACTGTATGGCAATCTGTCCCGCTGCCATATTTGAAATCATCATGGGTATAAAGAACGGACTTACTCTGCCGGGCCCCTTTTCCATATAAACCTTGTACTGCTCTTCAAATGTACCTATTCCGCCTATTCCCGAACCCACAACAACTCCGAACCTGTTTTTATCTACCTTTTCAATGTCAAGTCCTGACATTTCCACAGCCATTTTTGAAGCAGCCAATGCATACTGACAATAAGGATCCATTCTTTTTGCTTCTTTTTTATCAATAAACTTGGTAGGATCAAAGTCTTTTATCTCAGCTGCAACCTTTGTAGGCATATTCGATACGTCGAACTTGGTTACTGCGGTTATTCCGGATTTACCTTCTTTTATCGCGTTCCAGAACTCGTTAATATCGGTACCCAACGCGGATACAACTCCAAGACCTGTAACAACTACTCTTCTCTTCATTGTTAAACCTCCTGTACTAATACTTGTACGTAAATATATAATAAAGTTAACTATTTCTATGATAATTAACAATTATTCTTCCCGTTTTGACTTAAGCATAAGTTTATCATAAAAAGTCCCTTTTGCAGGGACTTTTTTTATGAATTATTCTTAATGTACTCAACAACATCTCCTACTGTTGAAATCTTTTCAGCCTCGCTATCAGGAATTTCGAGGTCGAACTCCTCTTCAAGGGCCATTATCAATTCAACAATATCCAATGAGTCTGCACCTAGATCGTCAATAAAAGATGATTCCATTGTTATCTCATCTTCTTCAACACCTAACTGCTCTGCAATAATCTTTCTTACTTTTTCGAACACTATCATTCACCTCCTTCCACAGGGGGTTTTGATTGATCTTAGTGTAAACTATTGATTTTAACCAAATAGTGTTACAATAAGATATTATTACATTACCAGTCCGCCGTCAATATTTATTACCTGACCCGTTATATAATTTGAATCGTCAGATGCAAGAAAACCGACAACATTTGCCACTTCTTCAGGCGTCCCAAACCTTTTTAGCGGTATGTTATTCAAATAGTTTTCCTTCACCTTGTCAGGTAAAACATCAGTCATGGAAGTTATGATTATACCCGGCGCCACAGCATTACAGCAAATCCCCTTAGCAGCAAATTCTTTTGCAGTTGATTTTGTAAGACCTATCAAGCCTGCTTTAGATGCTGAATAATTAGCCTGACCTGGGTTACCCATAACACCTGCAATAGAGGTAATATTTATAATTTTGCCGCTTTTTTGCTTCAACATGATTTTAGAAACAGCTTTTGTACAAAGAAAAGCTCCTTTTAAATTGATATCCAAAACATCGTCCCAATCTTTTTCAGACATTTTGAGCATGAGCATATCTCTGGTTATACCAGCGTTATTTACAAGTATATCAATTCTTCCGAATGTATCCACTGCTGTTTTAACCATACTCTCGACATCTTCAGGATTGCTTACATCACCTTTTGTGACAACAACATTTATTCCGGCAGCTTTAAATTCCTCAGCAGCCGCATCAACGCTGTTTGAAGCGGGTGTACCGTTAAGAACAATATTTGCTCCCATATTACCCAGTTTGAATGCTACAGCTTTGCCGATACCTCTGCCCGAGCCGGTTACAATTGCAGTTTTCCCCTTTAATTGCATACTATTCACCTCTCATTGCCATTATGAATATCTTTATTCTATCAGGCTCCAAGTTCCTGCAATGTTTTATTAAGGGATTCGATATCCTCAACATTGAGAGTTTTCATTTCTTTGCTGATCTTCTTAACAAAACCGCTTAGTACTTTACCTGGACCTATCTCAACAAAAGTATCCACACCATTTTCAATCATATTTCTTATAGAATCTTCAAACAATACCGAACTGCTTACCTGTCTTATCAAAAGATCCTTTACCTTGTCTTTATCAAAAATATATTCTGCTGTTACATTCGTTACCACAGGAATTTGAATGTCGCTGAAGCTCACTTTTTCAAGCTCCTGTGCAAGCTTATCTCCTGCCGGCTTTAACATGCTGCAGTGAAACGGAGCACTAACGGCAAGAAGCATTGCTTTTTTTGCTCCCATCTCTTTTGCAATCTCTACAGCCTTTTCTACAGCTTTTACCTCTCCTGCAACAGTTATTTGACCCGGGCAGTTAAAGTTTGCCGGCTCTACTATTCCTTCGGAGGATGCCTTTTTACAGCATTCCTTCACCGCTTGGCTGTCAAGACCTATTATAGCTGCCATGGTGCCAACTCCAACCGGCACCGCCTCTTGCATAAATTTACCTCTTTTTCTTACCAAAGATACGGCATCTTTAAAACTCATTGTACCTGCCGCAACATGGGCTGAATATTCTCCAAGACTCAATCCAGCGACAACATCGGGCTTTATCCCTTTCTCAAGAAGCGGCTGAAGCAAAGCCACACTTGTTGTCACAATAGCAGGCTGAGTATTTTCAGTTATCTTGAGGGTATCTTCATCACCTTCAAAAACCATTTTCTTTACATCAAAGCCCAAAGCTTCCGATGCCTCATCAAATATCGCATCGGCAGATTTGTACTCATCAGCTATTTGTTTACCCATTCCGACATATTGTGCTCCCTGTCCCGAAAACAAAAACGCTAGTTTTCCCATTCCTCTCCCTCCAATATTAAAGCAAAGTTTCAGCTTGATTTATCCATGATTTATTTATTCCATTTGATTATGGCAGATCCCCAAGTAAGACCTCCTCCAAAGCCAACCAAAATCAAATTATCTCCATTTGAAATGAGATTTTGCCTATAAGACTCATCAATCCCACAGGTATGGACGCAGACGAGATATTACCGTACTTGTGAAGATTTGAAAATATCTTGTCGTTTGGTACGTCAAGCCTCTTTGCCGCACCTTCCAAAATTCTGATATTTGCCTGGTGTGGTACAATCAGCTTTATGTCATCCATAGTAAGTCCCGAGTCTTCCAATACTTTTAATGCCCCATGCTCCATTATTCTTACTGCAAATTTAAAGACCTCGCCGCCATCCATCCACAGCGTCCTTTTATTTTCTCCTACTCTTACCTCAATATCCTGAGGTGAAACAAAACAACAGGGGATGGTAAGATTTTTACCCAGTTCACCTATCGCTCCGGTATAGGTGGTGATTATTCCATAGCCCTCCTCTACCGGTCCGAACAGCGCCGCACCTGCCCCGTCTCCAAAGA
Organism: Acetivibrio straminisolvens JCM 21531; assembly: GCF_000521465.1. GTDB lineage: Bacteria > Bacillota > Clostridia > Acetivibrionales > Acetivibrionaceae > Hungateiclostridium > Hungateiclostridium straminisolvens. Next base: position 25,829 of record NZ_BAVR01000032.1, on the reverse strand, counting down.
GCACACAGGTATTCCTGTCTTTCCAATCGGTTACTTTTGAAAGTCCTTCACAACCTACAATCAATATATATTTGTAAAATCCCGATTTAATAAACTGATTTGCTACAGACATTCCATAAATGAATCCCGAGCATGCAGCATTTAGATCAAAGGCTGCTGCCCTGGTTGCTCCAATCTCGCTTTGAATAAGGCAGGACATGGATGGTGTAAGATAGTCGGGTGTTTCCGTAGTTACAATTATCAAATCGACTTCTTCCGCTTCTACTCCGGCATCGGCCAGAGCTTTCTTGGCAGCCTCCACTCCCAGTTTGTACGTCGGCATATCCTCATCCAATATTCTTCTTTCCGATATTCCGGTTCTCTTTGTAATCCATTCATCCGATGTGTCCACCATTTTTTCCAAATCTTGATTAGTAAGAACCTTCTCCGGAAGGCTGCTTCCCAATCCTAAAATCCCGCAATTATAAGTCCTGTTCAATCTCCTCGACCTCCATATTAACAAACTCTTGCCTTATTTTTTCCAATACCTTCGTTCCCGCAAATTTACTGGCTTTAATAACTACATTTTTTATTGTTTTCGCGTTTGAACTGCCGTGACTTTTGAGTACAAGACCGTCAACTCCCAATATAGGAGCGCCTCCGTTTTCGTCTGCATCCATAATCATTTTTATAACCTTCATATCTTTCTTGAGCAAAAGGGCTGCCATTTTTGTCTTAAAATTCTTAAGCAAAATACCCTTTATGAGGCTAAAGAAATATGAACCTGCTCCTTCATAGAATTTGAGCAGCACATTTCCTGCAAAACCATCGCAAACAACCACATCGACTGTGCCTAAAGCCACATCATTTCCCTCAATATTTCCTACAAAATTAATACTTGATTCTGAAAGAAGCGAATACGCGTTTTTCAGCGTCTCATTGCCCTTTCCCACTTCGGCTCCAATATTTAAAAGGCCAACCTTCGGATTGTCAACCCCCAGCATCTCTTTCATATAAATTGAGCCCATTATACCAAACTGCTGATAATTAACAGGTTTGCAAACGGTATTGAGTCCTGCATCTATAATAAGGCCTTTTCCTGACTTGGTGGGTACTATTGCTGCAATTGCAGGCCTGTCAACACCCTTTATTCTGCCGAGTATGAATAGGGCACCTGCCATCAGTGCTCCGCTGTTACCGCAGGATAAAAATATGTCTCCTTTTTTCTCCTTTAGAAGCTTGAAACCTACAACCATGGAAGAATCCTTCTTGGTTTTGATTGCCTTTGTAGGCGTATCTTCAACAGTGATAACTTCAGAAGCATGGTGAATCTTGACTCGAGAGGTATCATAGCTTCTCTTATTCAATATTTCCCGGATTCTTTCCTCGTCACCTATTAGCAACACTTCAAAGCCTTCAGCTTCCGAAACAGCATCCAAACATCCGTTAACAATGGCATCGGGCGCATTATCTCCACCCATTGCATCAACCAATATAATCAAAAGTATTCACTCCTAAAACCAATAGTCTATAATTTTCTCTCCAATAAATTACTACACATTTCAAATTTTTTCAAGGGACACCAAAATAAATTTCCCCCTGAACACTTCAACATTTTTCTCAGTAATCTTTACCCAAACTATAAATTTATTATCCTTTGCTTTTTTAACCTCAGCCTTGGCAACAAGCTTGCTTCCCGCATATACCGGAATCTTGTACTTTATATTTGCCACTCCAACCAAGGCTACTTGGGCATCTATCACTGCAATGGCAAGGGATTCTGCCAGGGAATATATATAATGTCCCTGAATTATTCTTGTTTTCTCAAAAACCATTTTTGAGTTGGTTTCAAGTATCGAAATACCTCCCTGCCCCAACGTTATATCAACCAGTTCTCCAACTATATCCTTAACCTGAAGTGATTTTACCTTGCTATAGTTTTTTTGTGCCACGTTTTTTTATTCTTTCCCTAAGCTCCGGAATACCCAGTTCCAGTCTGTCAAGCCTTATTGTAGGCACACTCACACCTAACATTTCAGATAGCTCTTCATCTGTAAGAAAGGGGTCATGCTCAAGTTTTTCGAGGAGTATAGCCTGCCTCTCTTTCTTCATACATGACGACCTGCTCATGTGTTCACCTCTTTTTATTCCGGGCCATTCTATAGAGTTTTTCGTCCCGGAGCAATATGGTTCTTTCTTTTTTTCAAATTATCATTGAGTAACATGTCATTTATTATATATTATATTATCTTTTTGCATAATTATTACCTGGTACTAATCTCTGATATTAAAAGTATATAATATATTTATCATATATGCAAGGATTTCCTCAATTTTTCGCAAAACATTTATTGCAATTATCCTTTAAATTCTCCTTGAAACCCTTGTATTTGCTATAGCTACAAGTTTATTTTTAATCAATACATTTTCCAAATTTTGAATTACCAATTTTATTATTCACTTTTTTATATCACAGTATTAAATGTTGCATTTCGGCTGATAAACATGCTTTGTACACTTTTTTAAATTGGGAATTTGATTATAAAAAAGAGCCAGAGCAATGTTCTCTGACTCCTTTTCTCTCTATTTTACTTGTCTTGGTTAATAACATGGGCATTTTTCACAATATATTCATAAGCGGAATAGATGGTGGCAATAACAGCAAGCAGAATTAAAATTTTGTCTATCGGAAATCCCAGCAAAACATCCACCAGATAACCTCTTACAAGTGCGGCTAAAATAGCAATAATCTGAGTAACTGTCTTGATTTTCCCCCATTTGCTTGCTGCAATAACAATTCCTTCACTGGCAGCAACAAGTCTTAACCCCGTAATTATAAACTCTCTTGCGATTATTATAATGGCAACCCATGAAGAAAGATCGTTTCTTTCTACGAGAGCAATAAGTGCAGCTGTAACTAAGAGTTTGTCAGCTATAGGGTCTAAAAACTTTCCGAAATTCGTTACCTGCTTTCTCTTTCTTGCTATATATCCGTCCAGACCATCGGTGCTTGCAGCTATAAAAAACAACATTGCTGCAATATAATTGCCGTAGTTTTCAATGAAAAAGTTTATGTCTTTAAGCTGCGAATGAGCAAAAGACAGAAGGCTGCTGTTTACAATCCATTCCGGAATCGGTATTATCAATAGCATAAAAACCGGGACCAAAATAATTCTCGATATAGTCAGTTTATTTGGAAGATTCATTTATAACCTCTCCTATTAAATCATAATCATCAACATTTAATATTTTAACATCCACAAATTCTCCAAATCTAAGAGGTTCTGCGCTGGTAAAGTAAACCGAACCGTCAATATCCGGAGCTTCCGCATAAGTCCTTCCATAGTAGAAAATACCGTCTTCAGATACCCCTTCCACCAGGGTCTTGTACACTTTGTCCAATCTATTTTCATTTTTTCTTTGTACAATTTCCTTCTGAAGCTGCATTATATCGCTTCTTCTTGACTCCTTAACACTCTTTTTTATTTGCGGTTTTAAATCATAGGCAGGAGTGCCTTCTTCCCTCGAGTAGGTAAAGACGCCAAGTCTGTCAAACTCGTATTTTCTGACAAAATCATAAAGTGCTTTAAAGTCCTTATCATCCTCACCGGGAAAGCCAACTATCAACGAAGTCCTTATAACGATACCGGGAATTTCGGCCCTTAGTTTATCCAAAATATTCCTGACACCATCACCCGTACTTCTTCTTCCCATTAGCTTCAGTATCTTGTCACTTATATGCTGAATGGGTATATCCAAATACTTTACTATTTTTTCGTTGTGTGCAATTTCTTTTATCAGCTCCTCGCTAATCTCTTCCGGATAGCTGTATAAAAGTCTTATCCATTCAATTCCCTGTATACTGCTGATTTGCCTCAGCAATTCCACAATCTTCTTTTGACCGTAAAGATCCTTACCGTAAACGGTAACATCCTGTGCCACTAAAATGACTTCCTTGACTCCTTTTTCTGCAAGGGATCTGGCTTCAAGAACTATATCCTCTATCTTTCTGCTTCTGTGAGGCCCGCGGATAGAAGGAATGGCACAGTAAGTACAGCAATTGTCACATCCCTCGGATATTTTCAAATAAGCATAACCGCCGTTTGTGGACAGCATACGCTCGTTATTCAGATATTCCACACTCAAAGTGTCCTTATGAAACACAGCTTTTTCTTTATTGTTTTTGCTGTAAAACCGGTCAATAACCTTTGCTATTTCGTCATATCCGGAAACACCCACAACCGCATCCACTTCCGGTATTTCTTTTATTATTTCATCTTTATATCTCTGGGCTAGACAACCGGCAACAATAAGCATTTCACAATTTTTATTCTTGTAACTTGCCATTTCAAGAATAGTATTTATAGACTCTTCTTTTGCAGACTCAATAAAGCCGCAAGTGTTAATAATTATAATATTGGCTTTGTCACTGTCAGATGTGATTTCAAAATCACTTTTCTTTAGTAATCCCAGCATTATTTCACTATCAACAAGGTTTTTCGGACAGCCAAGCGAAATAATACCTACCTTTTTCTTCAAATCATACACCTCATTGCCGTTAATATTTTAATATCATTTTCATTATTTATCTTAACATGCAAATTGTCAATCGTTTTTTAAACAAGTGACATTTATTGCCTCGTTACAAGTTCTTCCGGCAACAAACTTTCTGCCTTGCTTATCAGACTTTCGATTTCATCCTTAAGCTTTGCAATTTCGCTATCCAAGTTTTCGGGCTCCACTCCCAGCTCTTTGAGCTCTGAAAGTATTTCCTCCTTTTGCCTGTTAAGCTGCTCAAGCTTAGCCTCTGCCCTTATTCGTAAACTTTTTGCTTTATCCAAATTGTCCTTAATTTGATTAAGCTTTTTCTCATAGTCGGACATTAGTGCACCTCCTCATAATGTCTTATTATGTCTTCAAGCTTTTCATCACCAATGCTGCTTTTACATAGAGGACATACTCCGTTTTTTCTAAGAATATCTATATATAAATTAAGATTTTCCTGTATCTCCTTTTTATTCTTCTCCATAAACGCCAAACCGTCATTTAGACTGCCGCAGGTTGCACTGTATTCTTTTTTGGCTCCTTCAAGTTTATTCAATACTTCCAGCTTTTTATCAATGGAAATCACAATATCTTGTACCAAATTTACTTTTTCATAATAGGATACTTTGTCTTTTAGCACCGATATCTCTCGATTTAGAGAAACAAGTCTTTCCCGAACCTGAGTAATTTTTGAACTAAGCAAAACCCTGTCAGAAATCTTTTTTATGATTAAATCAAAGTCCTTGACATTTTCTGTCCTGTCAAGAATGTTCTTTGTTATGTTAAGCTCCCTGCTAACATCGGTTAACTCCGAACGTAATTTACTAAGCATTTCATGTCGTGAGGAAATATCCGATATATCCTTCAAAAGCTTCATTGCCTCATCTACAGTGTCTGTTTTTCCAAAACCTTTTCCATCTCTGCTATCATGGTCATAATTTCAGAATATCTCTTTTTTACGCCCAATATCTGATTTAGCCTAAGGAAACCCAGTTCAGCAGCTTTTAAATACACGCTGCATTCTTCCAGTCTGTCAAGCCTTGAAAGAATCCTTATCTGAGCCAAATACTGGGCATCAATATCCTGAAGGGAATGCTTTTTCTCTTCGAGCATATCGGTTTTTGCCATCAAAGCTTCCATTTTGGCAATTATCTTTTCCGATTCTTCTAGCCTGTTTCCCAATTCCTTTATATTTTCATATTCTTCAAGCTTTTTGTCAATATCGTCAATCTCATTGCGAACCCTGTCGCAGGTCTGGTTTTCCCTTCTTATATCCGTAGCGCAGTCTTTTATTGCCTGGTCAATTATATGAATCCCAGTCAGCCTTCCTATGGCTTTTGCCCGGGTAGCACCGGATTCCGATAAAAGAAACGGCCCTTCAAGCTGCTCTCCAATGTTGAGACTGGCACGAATATCCATGTCTAAAACAACTTTTGGGATGCCATGGGCCTTTACGATTTCTAACGGCACTTCATTGCCAAATCCCTCAAATATACTTACATTTCCTTCAGGGTCTCTTAGAGTATACCTGTTTTTACTTGATGTTCTTTCCCGAGTAATGACATATCCGTTGTTAAGCTCTATAGAAACCCTAGCAGAATTTGCTCCCTGCCTTATAAAATCAGTGCCCCTGGGTTCATTATACAAAACCCATTTAATAGCCCGGATAATTGCAGACTTCCCCTGGTCCGACGGTCCCACAATAACATTAAGTCCGTCGGAAAATGAAAGCTCCGTATTCCGGTGTGACTGAAAATTCTCAATCTTTATCCTATTAATCCTTATCATTCGTCATCCTGTCCCTTTGACAAATTCTCTCGTGCAATTCCAATCCTTCTTAGAGCTTCCTCCTTAACCTCCCGGCTCAAATCATCGCTTAAGGCAATCTCTTCAACTATTTGAGAAATATTTATTTTTTTGTACTTTTCCGATGCCTCGATACCCTGATAAAACCGGTGCAGTTTTAAGTTTCTATCCTTTGCAGCCTCAAGTTTTTCCCGGTCAAGCACCTCATCTCCCGGCCGGGCGGTTTTTAGCTCAATTTCTTCTATATGTATTCCGCATCCGTCAAGCTCCAAAAAAACAACCTCAGGTCTTCTTCCAAGCTCCGTCAAACTGCTCGAAACCCTTACAATGCTTCCCGGATTTATAAAGTATTTCGAGTTGATTTCCCTGACACCAAATCCGCTGTGATAGTGACCGGCAAAAGTTATATCCGCCTGCGTTTCTTTTATATCATCCAGCAATGTATATTTAATACCCTCATAGAAAGGCTTCAAAAGAAGCATCCCGTGAACTATGTTTATGGCATAATCCACATCAGCTCGTTTTTTTACAATATAATAATCCCTGAAATTCTCACCGTCAATATCATAATTGTAAGGCTTTCCGGTGAGCTGAACGGTTATTCCGTCCTTTTCCAAAATCACCTCGTCATCATAACCTAAAAGATTTATAATCCCGGTTCCTTCAAGAAGGCCCAGCATTGTCCTTCCCACCGTTTCAGGATTATGACCGTAGATATCATGATTGCCGGCCACAGTGTAGATGGGTTTGTCAAAACTCTTTATAATAACGGCAAATTCCCTGACTATGGAAGGAGAAATATCGGGTCTGTCGAACCAATCCCCTCCATGCAGTATATAATCAACCTTAAGCTGCTTGGAAATATCACCTATCTCATAAAATTTATCTTTTAGCGTCTCATAAAAGTTATCTTTTCTGTTTTTCGGCGTTGTTCCTCTAATGTGGGAATCTGTAAAAAAAAGAAACTTCATTGGGACTCTCTCTTTCCAGCACCTTCAAACATTATTAACCTCTATAATGTTTGAAGGAACTTTACATACTCTCCTTTTGCTTTCTTTGTTCGTATTTTTCATTGTATTCCTGCCACCATTTCTGGTTTTGCACGGTGCAAAGCTCTTTTTCCAAATGAGAAGTATCTCCCTCTAGTATTATATCAAATTTTCCATCCTCATAATCCAGTATGGTCACAGAAGTGTTGTCATACCATTGAACGTTTATCATTTCTGTAAGATCGCAATTATTAAAATAACACATCATGGATCTAATCGCCGTTCCATGGGTAACAATACATATATTTTTTCCCTTGTTATCGTCGATAATGTATTTTACCTCATCAATCAACCTTTTCTGAAATTCCACCATGGACTCTCCGCCAGGCATTTTATGTTCATGAGCCTGTTCTCCCAACTGTCATACTCTTCCGGCCACAAATTCGGCAGCTCTTCCCACTCTCTGTTTTCCCATTCTCCTCCGTTTATTTCCTTGAGCTTATCAGTTCTTATTATAGGGAGGTTTTTCACATCAGCAATATACTGGGCAGTTTGAAGTGTTCTTTTCAAACTGCTGGAATAAATAACATCAACTTCAACATCTTTAAGCCTCTCGGCAACCCTTTGAGCCTGCAAATGTCCTCTCTCGGTAATAGATGAATCGGTCCAGCCGTGAAATACCCTGTTGAGGTTCCCTTCAGCCTCGGCATGACGAACAAATATTATTCTGGTTTTTATTGCCATCACCCTCTTGCAGTTATTCGTTTGAAATTTGTATAGAAACAAATTAGGTACAATATATAATATTATATCATTCTATCAATTGAGCTCTAACTTTCCTATTATTTCATAAACGCTGCTGTGGTTATACATTTCAAGGTAGCTTTTTATTCCTTCCATGACATCAACACATGCAGCAGGATTTATAAAATTGGCTGTTCCCACCATAACCGCACTTGCTCCTGCCAGCATAAACTCAACAGCATCCTCGCCACTTGATATTCCGCCCATTCCTATAACAGGTACTTTGACAACACTGGCAACTTCATATACCATTCTCACTGCAACGGGTTTTACCGCAGGGCCTGAAAGACCTCCCACATTGTTGGCCAGTATCGGCTTTTTTTTGTGTATGTCAATGGCCATCCCGAGAATTGTGTTTATAAGGGAGAGAGCATCGGCTCCGGCTTCTTCCGCGGCAACAGCTATTTCTTTTATATCGGTAACATTTGGTGTAAGCTTGACTATAAGCGGTTTTTTGCAGTATTTTTTTACTTTGCTTGTAATCTCGCTTATCCCTGCCAGAGAATTCCCAAAAGCAACACAACCCTTTTTACATTGGGGCAGGAGACATTAAGTTCAATAGCATCAATATCCGCATCCGACAACTGTTCTGCCATTTCGCAGTAATCTTCTATAGTATTGCCCGCAATATTGGCAATTATTTTTGAATCATACTTTCTTAAGAAAGGAATCTCATCTTCTATAAAGGCTTTAACGCCGGATTTTGAAGACCCACACTGTTTAGAATACCCGCCGGAGTCTCTGCAATCCTAGGCGGCCTGTTTCCCTGCCTTTTTTCCAAAGTAAGTCCCTTTACCGATATTCCTCCGATTTTATTTAAGTCCATGTAATCGGCAAACTCCCTGCCAAACCCGAAAGTTCCGGAAGCTGCTATAACAGGATTTTTAAGCTTTAATCCGGCAATATCAACACTTAAATCAATAATTTTTTCAGTCATCCAAAATCACCTCATCACTCCAAAAAACAGGCCCATCTTTACAAACATGGCTGTATTCCCAATTATCCGGCTTTCCGGTCTTGCACGCACATACAAGACATGCTCCAATTCCGCATCCCATTCTCTGTTCTAAAGACACCTGGCATTTGATGCCGGCCTTTTGAGCCATATCTTTTACCTTTCTAATCATCGGCATGGGACCGCAGGTGTAAATAATATCAAATCCCCTTTCGGCAATATCTTTGTCAAGAAGGTCCGTAATTATTCCTTTATAGCCCACGCTTCCGTCATCCGTGGATATGGAAAGCCTGTCGGAAGCAGCTTCAAATTCATCAGTCATTACCACATAGTCACTGCTTCTAAACCCTAAAAAGGCAGACTTGTCCGATTCTTTCATCTCTTTTAACAGATAAAGCAGGGGGAATATGCCTATTCCTCCCCCTACCACTGCAATACGCTTATATTGCCCAGATACATGGAACGGTTTTCCCAAGGGACCTATCAAATCCACTTCGCTTCCGGACCTTTTTTGGGACAGGTATTCGGTGCCGATTCCTTTTACCTGAAAAACAATATCAAATGTTCCCCGTTCCTTGTCAACGCTGCATATGCTTATAGGCCTTCTTAGAAGAGCATTTAGCCCTTCACAGCACTTTACGTTTACAAACTGCCCCGGACGGCATTTTTAGATATATATTCGGATTTAACGGTCATTTTATAAATTGATTTAGCTATTTTCTCAATATTCTCAATTCTTTCCTTTAATACCTTGGACATGGCATCCTCCGCTTACTAGTTATTAAATACACTCAAATCTAAAACTCCAAGATCTTTTTCATTTTTTCCCAGCTTTATGCATTCCAGCACCGCTCTTGCGGTATCAAGGGATGTAAGACAAGGTATCGACATCTCAACAGCTTTTCTTCTTATTTTAAAGCCATCCCTTTCAGGCTTTCTTCCCTTTGTAGGAGTATTAATTATGAGGCTTATTTTGCCCGACTCAATCAAATCCAGCAGGTTTGGCTCACCTTCGCCGATCTTTTTCACGGCATTGGTGGCAATTCCCTGGTTGTTTAGCATGTTGGCAGTTTTGCCTGTGGCATAAAGCTCAAATCCCAGCTTCTCAAACTCTTCTGCCAATTGTATAAGCTCGGGCTTGTCGGTATCCCTCACGGTCATGAGTATTGCCCCGCCTTTTTTGGGAAGCTTGATTCCTGTTGCAATAATTCCCTTGTACAGTGCATCGGGGAAGGTTTTTGCTATACCCAAACTTCGCCGGTAGACTTCATTTCAGGTCCTAGGCTTGTGTCAACGTCATGGAGTTTTTCAAAGGAGAATACGGGAACTTTTATGGCTACATACTCGGATTCCTTGTAGAGTCCTGTACCGTAGTTGAAATCCTTGAGCTTTTTGCCCATCATTATTCTTGTGGCAATATTTACCATAGGTATTCCCGTTACCTTGCTTATATACGGAACGGTACGGCTTGAACGCGGATTAACCTCTATAACATAAAGTTCATTATTGTAATACACATACTGTATGTTGATCAAACCTACTACGTTAAGAGCGTTGGCAAGCTTTTTAGTATAATCTACAATCTTTTCCTTAAGCTTTTCTTCTATTGTTTGTGTCGGGTAAACGGATATGCTGTCTCCGGAGTGAACACCGGCTCTTTCCAGGTGCTCCATTATACCGGGTATCAAAATATCCTCACCGTCACATATTGCGTCAACCTCAATTTCTTTACCCATCATATATTTATCTATCAGGATAGGATGCTCCTGTTTTACTCTGTTGATAATCTCCATAAATTCAATTACGTCTTTGTCACTGTAAGCTATCTCCATTCCCTGTCCGCCAAGTACATACGACGGTCTTACCAATACGGGATAACCCAAGTCGTTTGCAGCTTTCAAAGCTTCGTCAAGGGTAAATATTGTCCTTCCTTTAGGTCTGGGAATACCGAGATTTTCAAGAATTTCGTCAAATTTCTCACGGTCTTCGGCGGCATCGATATATTTGGGTTCGGTACCGAAAATTTTTACTCCCATTTCAACAAGAGCTTTTGTGAGTTTTATAGCCGTCTGCCCGCCAAACTGGACAATAGCTCCCTCAACTCCTTCTTTCTCCACAATGTTCTCCACATCCTCAGGAGTCAGAGGTTCAAAGTACAGCCTATCCGCTGTGTCAAAGTCAGTACTTACCGTCTCGGGATTGTTGTTTGCGATTATAGTCTCATAACCTTCTTGCTTTAATCCCCATACCGAATGAACCGAGCAGTAGTCAAACTCAATACCTTGTCCTATCCTTATAGGACCCGAACCTATTACCAAAACCTTTTTGCTGTTCGATTTCTTAACCTCGCAGCATTCGTCATAGGTGGAGTAATAATAAGGTGTCATAGCCTCAAATTCTGCGGCACAGGTATCAACCATTTTATAAACGGCATGAATGTCAAGCTCTTTTCTTTTTGCCGTAACTTCCTTTTTACCGCAGCCAATATAGTTTGCTATAACTGCGTCGGTAAAGCCCATCTTTTTAACTGTTCTTAAGTTTTCTTTATCAAAATCCGAAAGCTTCATGGTTTTTAATTTTTCTTCCATGAGAACCAGCTTTTTGATTTTATTTAAGAAGAACAAATCTATCTTTGTAATATCGTTAATTTCCTCTACTGTTATACCTCTTCTAATTCCCTCGGCAATAACAAGAAGTCTTTCATCATTAACATCCTTTATCTTTTCCCTTATTTCCTCATCACTGAACTTTTTGTAAATATCCTGCTCCAGCGTGAAAATACCCAGCTCCAGGGATCTTAGCGCCTTCATCAGGGCCCCTTCAAAGGAGCTGCTTATAGCCATTACTTCACCGGTAGCTTTCATCTGCGTTCCTAAAGTTCTTTTTGCCTTTACAAACTTGTCAAAAGGCCATTTCGGTATCTTGAGTACAACATAGTCCAAAGTAGGTTCGAAGCATGCATAGGTCTTTCCTGTTACTGCATTTTTAATTTCATCAAGACCATAGCCTATAGCTATCTTTGAAGCAACTTTTGCAATGGGATAGCCTGTTGCCTTTGATGCCAACGCTGAGGAACGGCTAACCCTCGGATTAACCTCAATTACCGCATATTCAAAACTGTTGGGATTTAGAGCAAACTGAACATTGCAGCCTCCCTCTATGCCCAACGCGGAAATTATCTTTAATGCTGCTGAGCGAAGCATCTGATATTCTCTGTCCGCAAGAGTCTGGGAAGGAGCGACAACTATACTGTCCCCGGTGTGAACTCCAACCGGGTCAATATTTTCCATATTACATACCGTGATTACATTACCCTTGCCGTCCCTCATAACCTCGTATTCAATTTCTTTCCATCCTGAGATACATTTCTCAATAAGGACCTGATGCACCTGCTGAGCCTCAAACCGTTGGAGCCAATCTCCTTAAGTTCTTCCTCATTATACACAATACCGCCGCCGGTTCCTCCTAAAGTATAGGCAGGACGTACAATAACCGGATAACCGATTTCCTTTGCAAAGTCCAGTGCATCCTCTATTGTATTTACCACCTTGCTGGCAATACAGGCTCGCCTATTCTTTCCATGGTATCCTTAAAGGCCTGTCTGTCCTCGGCCATTTTTATCGCCTCGGTAGCGGTTCCCAAAAGCTTTACGCCATACTCATCCAAAAATCCCGACTCTGCCAACTCCATAGCAAGATTAAGTCCTGTCTGCCCTCCCAAAGTAGGAAGAATGCTGTCGGGTTTTTCTTTTATTATAATGTTCTTTACAACCTCTACTGTAAGAGGCTCAATATATACTTTATCAGCTATATTGGTATCTGTCATGATTGTAGCAGGGTTGCTGTTAACCAGCACCACTTCTATATTTTCTTCTTTTAAAGCCCGGCAAGCCTGAGTCCCGGCGTAGTCAAACTCCGCCGCCTGACCTATTACAATAGGACCCGAGCCTATTACCAGGACCTTTTTTACATCGTCCCTTTTTGGCATTTAATTTCCCCCTCATATATTAAATCTTCTTCCAATAATAATCGTCGCCAAAATAAACTTTAAAGCTTCTAAATACTTGAGCAATAGCTTTCTATTGCAAATTTTTCCTCATCATCTCAATAAACTCGTCAAACAGATACGCAGTATCCGCAGGACCCGGTGAAGCTTCCGGATGAAACTGCACAGTAAATACCGGTATATCCGTATATCTTACACCTTCAACAGTTCCGTCGTTCATATTCCTGTGGCTTACTACCATCCTTGATTTATCTATGGATGACTCAACAATAGTATATCCATGATTTTGCGAAGTAATATATGTCAAATCCTTTTCGATATCCTTCACCGGATGATTGGCTCCTCTGTGACCGTATTTCAGTTTTTCGGTGTCGGCACCGTTTGCAAGGGCCGTCAGCTGATGTCCAAGACAAATTCCAAACATGGGTTTCTTGCCCATAAGCTTCTTTATCGTTTCAATGGTAACAACACAATCCTTCGGATCGCCCGGTCCGTTTGAAAGCATTATTCCGTCGGGATTAATCGCAAGGATATCCTCTGCTTTAGAATCGGCAGGAAAAACATGCACATCGCATCCTCTATTTAAAAGAGAGCGTACAATATTATGCTTTAAGCCTAAATCTATCAATGCAACTTTAAATCCGTCGCCTTTATAATGCAAAACTTCCTTTGTTGTAACACACATAACCGGATCCTTTATAACATAAGCCTTTATCTCATCAATTTTTTCATCAAAATTGAAATTGGGATCCGTTGTAATTAACCCCTTCATTGTTCCCTTCTCTCTCAAAATCCTGGTAAGAGCCCTTGTGTCAATTTTCTCTATTCCTATTATGTTATTTCTTTTAAGATAGCTGTTTAATGTCTCTTCCGCTCTCCAATTGCTTGGGCTCTGGCAAAGCTCCCTAACAATAAAGCCTTTCACTTGGGGCCTTTCAGACTCTATATCTTCATTATTCACCCCATAATTTCCTATTAAAGGATAGGTCATTGTCACAATCTGTCCGCAATAGGACGGATCGGTCAAAACCTCCTGATATCCTGTCATACCTGTATTAAAAACTATTTCTCCAATTACTTCTCCTTCAGCACCGAAACTTTCGCCGTGAAAAATTGTGCCGTCTTCAAGAGCCAGAATAGCTTTCATAATATATCACCTCGTATCCTAAATAAAATTACTTTGTGTTATGCAACGCGCCGTTAATATCGTCCCTCATCCTAATCGCCTCAGCTCTTGATGCCTCATAAAACTTTTCTTCGCTGTAAAGATCCTTCCACTGTTCAGACTTATAAGCGCACATTATGCTTCTTGAAGCATTTACAATTGCCCCAAGTCCATCATAATTAAAGCTGTGGACTACATCTCTTGCTGTTCCGCCCTGGGCACCATAACCCGGAACCAGTATATAAGAACTTTTCAGAATCTTTCTAAGGATTTTCGCCTGATTGGGATAAGTTGCTCCAACCACTGCTCCCACACTGCTGTATCCGTATTTTCCCTTTACACTTGCCCCCCATGACTCAACATACTCCGCAACAACCTCATAAATACTCCTGCCCTCTTGAGTGAGTAAATCCTGAAGCTGCCCGGATGACTTGTTTGATGTCTTGACCAGAACAAATATGCCCTTGTTGTATTTTATACAGTCATCTATGAAAGGTTTAATCCCATCCACACCGAGATAAGGATTTACCGTAAGTGCATCCGCATCAAAAACAGACTCGCTTATACCTTCATCAATGTCTGTTTTGCCAAGATATGCCGAAGAATAGCACTGGGCAGTTGAGCCGATATCATTTCTTTTTCCGTCGGCAATAACCAAAAGTCCTTTCTCCTTTGCGTATTTGCAGGTTTCATAGAACGCTTTCATACCTTCAAGGCCATACATCTCATAATATGCCAGCTGGGGTTTTACCGCAGGTACAATATCATAAACCGCATCAATAATGTATTTGTTAAAGAGAAGAATTGCCTGCGCCACTCCTTTTGAATTTTTTCCGTGTTCCTTATACATATCTTCTTTTATGAAAGACGGAACATATTCAATCTTTGGGTCCAATCCTACAACGGAGGGATTATCCTTTTCTTTAATCTTTTCAATCAATATATCAACAAACATAATTTCATTCTCCTTATATAGCATAATTCAAAAACTCATTCTCAAGAAATCTCTATAAAAGTACCTTTTCTCTGACAATGGCATTGCCGTCCACCAAAGTATAGTATACACTTCCACTCAGCTTGAACCCGTTAAAAGGAGAGTTCTTGCTTTTTGATTTGAAGTTATTGATATCCACAACAAACTCTTCGTTAATGTCAACAATGGTTATATCCGCACTTCTGCCTATCTCCAGCGTACCTTTGTTGATACCAAGGAGTTTTGAAGGATTGACACACATCTTTTCAACCAGTTGGCCGATTGTGAGATGTCCCGGTTTTACAAGATAGGTTATCGCCAGAGGCAATGCCGTTTCAAAACCCACCATGCCATTTGCCGCCAAATTGAATTCAACGTTTTTCTCATCGTTATGATGAGGCGCATGGTCTGTTGCGATTATGTCAATCGTGCCGTCTTTTAATCCTTCAATCACAGCCTCAACATCTCTTTTTGTCCTTAGCGGAGGATTTACTTTTGCAAGGGTATTAAATCCGCTGCAAGCCTCATCGGTAAGGACAAAGTAGTGGGGACAAGTCTCACAGGTCACTTTCACTCCACGCTTTTTGGCATTCCTTATAAGGTCTACCGACAGCTCAGTGCTAACATGAGCTATGTGTATCGGAACCTTTGTGTATTCGGACAATATAATATCCCTTGCCACCATTATTTCCTCAGCAGCCGAAGGTATACCTTTAAGTCCCATAACCGTAGACCAATATCCCTCGTTCATTACACCGCCATCTGCAATATCCAGATCCTCGCAATGGGATATTACTGCTATATCAAACATGGCTGAGTATTCCAAAGCCCTCTTCATCAGAGAAGAACTTTTTACCGGCCTTCCGTCATCGGAAATTGCCACAGCTCCGGCAAATTTCAGTTCACCTATTTCCGAAAGCTCTTCACCCTTTTGCCCTTTGGATATCGCCCCAATAGGATATACATTAACAAATCCGTCCTGCTTTGCCTTATTTATAATATACTTTACTATAGCCTCATTATCGCAGACAGGGTCCGTATTGGGCATGCATGCTATGGAAGTAAATCCTCCCATTGCAGCACTCATGGTTCCAGTTTCTATGTCCTCTTTATATTCAAAACCCGGGTCCCTCAGATGGCAATGGGCATCCACCAGTCCCGGCAATACCATCTTGCCCTCGGCATAAATTATGTCGCCGTTGGTAATTTCAATATCTTGGCCTATCTCCGTTATTATTCCGTCCTCAATCAATATATCCATAACACCGTTTGTGTTGGTTTTCGGGTCTACAACATGTCCGCCTTTAATTAATACTCTCACCGCTATCCCTCCTCGTTAAAAGATAAAGAAGAGCCATTCTTACAGCAACTCCGTTGGTAACCTGCTCATTTATAAGCGACCTGTCACAGTCAACTACCGATGACGCAGTTCAACTCCTCTGTTGACCGGTCCCGGATGCAATATCAAAGCATCTTCTTTTGCAAGCTTTAAGCGCTTTTCATCCAATCCGAAGAATCTCGAATACTCCCTAATGCTCGGAAACAATCCGCTTTTCTGCCTTTCCTTCTGAATTCTAAGTCCCATAACCACATCCGCATCAATCAATGCTTCCTGAACCGTGGTAAAGACCTTGACACCGGTCTTCTCCAATTCCCGAGGTATAAGGGTTGAAGGCCCGGCAACACTCACTTCGGCTCCAAGCTTCGTCATTCCCCAAATGTTGCTTCTTGCCACTCTGCTATGATATATATCACCGATTATGGCAACTTTTAACCCCTCAAGACTTCCTTTTTTCTCAATAATTGTAAACATATCAAGAAGCGCCTGGTTGGGTGCTCATTCATACCGTCACCGGCATTTATTACCGATGCCGTAACATTTCTTGCAAGAAGATGAGGTGCTCCCGACATCGAATGCCTGATTATAATTACATCCGCACCCATCATGTCAATTGTTTTTCCGGTATCTATAAGTGTTTCACCTTTAGCAACACTGCTGGCCGCTACCGAAATATTGGCAGCACTTGCACTCATGTATTTTGAGGCAAGTTCGAAGGATAATCTTGTCCTTGTACTGTTCTCATAAAACAGAGTAATTATTGATTTACCCTGCAAATGAGGAGTCTTCTTGTTTTTTGACGAAAGAATAACCTTCATCGTTTTGGCAGTATTTAAAATGTATTGAATTTCTTCTGTTGTCAAATCCCTAAGTCCTAAGAGGTCTTTTGATTTTAAACCCATTTCTACACCTCACTCTAAAATAAACTTTTATATTAATATTATTGGTATCAAATGTCCTCAAAAAAATAGTAAGGATAATGGTATTCCTTACTATTTTTTAATGTTTTGCGGATTTTCTTCCGAACAAATTATTAATGCTTTATATTTAAAAACGGGAATAAAAGTACATATTTTCTCTTTTTGCTGTATTCTATTAATATATAGATATTTATAATTTTGCATAAAACATACCCTTCCCTTAATTCCTAAAATAATACTTATACTCCTAATGACTTATTCCCTTTTCTATATCACTTATAGTTACACAATTTACTCCGTCAATCTCAGAAAGCTTGACATTTACTACCTCAAACCTGGAGGTCGGAACATTTTTTCCGACATAATCCGGCCGTATCGGAAGTTCCCTGTGTCCCCTGTCTATGAGTACTGCAAGCTGGACCATCCTGGGCCTTCCCGAATCCATCAAAGCATCAATAGCCGCTCTTACTGTCCTTCCCGTATACAAGACATCATCAACAAGGACAATTTTCTTGTCGTTTATCGGAAAGTCTATTTCTGTACCGTTTATTATGGGATGCTCGGAAAGCATGCTTAAGTCATCTCTATAAAGCGTTATATCGAGAATCCCCACCGGAACACTCTTTCCCTCTACGCCCTTATTCTTCTCAATAATTTCATGGGCTATTCTGGTTACAGCTCTAACAATTCCACTTTCATCCATTATTTCAGCTTTATCTATCATCTTTAACACTCCGATACTTATTATATTTTGTCGGAATCTATTTTATAAAAGGCTCTAAAAAAGCTTCTTACCAGTCGGCAAGAAGCTGCATTACAATAAGCATATAGAACCATTCTATATTATTCAACAAAATATCTTACCTTCTGAGTCTCTCTGGACTTAATTAAAGGTTTATTATTTAATTCTATCTAATGTTAACACAACAAAAGGTAATTGTCCATACATTTATCAATATATTTTTTAATTTTTCATTTTAATTTTTATTCTTAATTTCATTTTTCTATTATTACCGTCTATCTTTTTAAATTAATGCCCAGTATACCGCCTATACTTCCCGATAATACTCCAATAGTAAGCAATATCAATATATAGCCGTTTATGGCAAAATCTCTGTAAACTATGCTGCTTAGCAAATACAGGATTAGCATATATATAAATCCCACTATTGCACCGTTTAGCCATCCCTTGCTTTTTACGTTTTTGGTAGAAATCCATCCTGCTATAACTATACTCAGCAATGTCGTAATTATAACAGCAGTAGAAATATATTTTAGCGGAAAGTCGGAAAATTTAAGAAAATACGCAAAAATAGCAAACATCGGCACTGTAAACAAATAGGATACCAGTATTCCTTTTATAATTGTAACAATATTCGAGTGTCCGGATAATATATTCTTTGCCGTCTGGCCAGTCTTGTTAATCATAAAAACCCCCCAATAGATGTTTTTTATACTACAATCTATTATGTTTGTTCAAAAGTTAGAACCAATAAAGCAAATAATTTAAAACAAAACGGCTTTTTATCTTTTCAATATTTTATGAAAATATAAAAACTTATTTTGACATACATAGAATAAAAAAACACTGCAAACTATAAATTAATAAAATAAATATCACACGAATTGATTAAACTATATATTGAAAAGCTCCAGAATATTAATGCTTTTTAACAGCAGCCGGTGAAACAGGAAACAAGAATTGATAAAACTGGAGGTTCAATTATGGGATTTTTTGATTTTTTATTTAATACACCAAACGACTTTAAGTCGGATAACAACACGGAACCCGCTCAAAGCAAAACAAAAAAATATCAGCCTTTAAACGAAGAGTTTTCGCTGGACATGACAACAGAACCTTATGGAAATAACATGTATGAGGCCAATAATTCTTATGCAAATAACGGAGTTGAAATTCAAGACGCAAGAAATGTATTTCGACTGGTGTACAGCGGTATCCTTGCTAAAAATAATACCGATAAGTTGTATGCAGTAATCGGTTACGGAAACAACCTTGCCTGGGAGGATACCGAATCCTATTCAATGCAGAAGATAGGCCATCAAAAGTTTGAGCTGTTATTTCCCGTTAAAAGGGCAGGCAACATTAATATAGCATTTAAAGACGATTCCGACAACTGGGACAACAATTCAGGTATGAATTACTGCTTTAAAAACTATGTTTATGAGGGTAGCCATTAGGCTACCCTTTTCATACAACAGATAAACTTATGTATTCTACTCTTCATTAGATTCCACAACTCTGCTTATCGCCGATCTAACAAGCTTTATCTGGGTCTTTTCAACGCTAGTCTCTATAGTTATCTCATCATCCTTGATATTTATTACCTTTCCGATAATTCCTCCGGTCGTAATAATATTATCTCCGGTCTTTAAAGCCTGAAGCATTTCTGCGTGCTTCTTATCCCTCTTCTTTTGAGGTAAAATTATCATCAAGTACATGATGAGAACAAAGGCCAACGGTAAAATCAAGGCACTAAAAAGTTCTTGAAAACCTGCTCCTCCTTCTGTTGGCATAAAAAACCTCCTCTCAGTTCTTTTGATTATTTTACTTTATTATTACTTATATTGGTAAACTAAACTTATTTATATTTTTTATATCCGAAATTATTGAAAAACTCATCTCTAAAATCCAATAGCCTGTCTTCCATTATAGCCTGTCTGACATTTTTCATAAGATTAATCAAAAATCTCAGGTTATGCCATGTGGTAAGCCTTATTCCGAGGACCTCCCCGCTTTTTAGAAGATGTCTTATATATGCGCGGGTAAAATTTCTGCAGGCATAACAATCGCATTCCGGATCCATAGGGGTATAGTCCCGTGCATAAACTGCATCCCTTACTATCATTCTGCCCCGGCTTGTCATAACCGTGCCGTTTCTGCCGATTCTTGTGGGAAGAACGCAATCAAACATGTCAATGCCTCTAATAGCTCCTTCAATCAGGTAATCTGGGCTTCCCACTCCCATCAAATACCTTGGCTTGTCCCAAGGAAGCAGCGGAACTGTAACATCCAACATTGCATACATTTCTTCCGCCGGCTCTCCCACGCTCAATCCCCCAATGGCATATCCCGGAAAGTCCAATTCCAGCAATTCATAGGCACTCTGCTGTCTCAAATCCTTATACATTCCTCCCTGAACAATCCCGAAAAGAGCTTGCTTTTCCGGATTTCGATGGGCTTCCTTGCACCTTTTGGCCCACCGGGTCGTTCTCTCCAATGACTTTTTGGCATAGTCATAATCCGCAGGGTATGGAATGCATTCATCAAAAGCCATTATAATGTCAGCCCCAAGATCATTTTGTATTTTCATGGCCATCTCGGGAGAAATAAAATGCTTGGAACCGTCAATATGCGACTTGAAAGTCACACCTTCTTCCTTAATATCCCTCAAATCACTAAGGCTAAAAACCTGAAAGCCTCCACTGTCAGTAAGAATCGGCCTGTCCCAATTCATAAAACCGTGAAGCCCTCCGGCCTCCTTCACTATATCCTCTCCGGGCCTCATATGAAGGTGATAAGTATTGCTCAAAATTATCTGGGCCTCAATCTCCTTCATTTCGTCGGGAGACATACCCTTGACGGTTGCCTGAGTTCCCACCGGCATAAAAGCCGGAGTGTCAAAATATCCATGGGGAGTATATACTCTCCCCAGCCTTGCACCGGACTGTTTACATTTTTTATCAGCTCATATCTTATTGCACTCATACATCTTCCTGTTCCTTATTATTAATATTTGCCTTATAAATATTTACTTTATAAACATGGCATCGCAAAGCTGAAAAACCTGTATCTTTCCCTAACGGCAGCATTATAGGCTTCCATTATTTTGTCACGCCCTGCCAAAGCACTTACAAGCATAATAAGCGTGGACTCGGGCAAATGGAAATTGGTTATTAATGAATCCACCACTTTAAATTTATATCCCGGGTAAATAAAAATGTCGGTCCACCCGCTCTGAGGATTCAATTTACCCTTTTCATCTCCCACCGTTTCAAGCACTCTGCAACTCGTTGTCCCCACTGCTATTACTCTGCAGCCATTTTCCTTTGCCTCATTTATCTTCCTGCAGTCCTCTTCATTTATACGGTAAAATTCGCTATGCATTTTATGTTCTTCCAAATTTTCAGCCTTTACCGGCCTGAATGTCCCAAGTCCTACATGAAGGGTCACATAAGCAATGTTGACACCTCGGCTCGCCAATTCATCCAAAAGCTCCACAGTAAAATGTAGTCCTGCAGTGGGAGCAGCGGCAGAACCCTTGTATTTTGAATACACAGTCTGGTATCTTTCCGCATCATCAAGCCTCTTTGTAATATAAGGAGGAAGCGGTACAATACCGACTCTGTCAAGAATCTCTTCAAAAATACCGTCATATTCAAACCTGACAAGTCTGTTTCCTTCTTCAATTATTTCTATAATTTCAGCCTTAAGCTCGCCATTTCCAAATACAAACCTTGCTCCCGGTTTTGCCTTCTTTCCCGGCTTTAAAATAACTTCCCAAACATCTCCGTTAATCCTTTTCAAAAGAACGAACTCAATTTTGCCCCCGGTACCTTCCTTTTCCCCCAGAAGTCTTGCGGGCATAACCCTGGTGTCATTTAAAACCAGACAATCACCCTTGTTTATGTACTCCACAATATCCTTAAACTTTTTATGGCAAATCCGGCCTGTTTCCTTGTCCAAAACCAAAAGCCTCGACATATCCCTTTTGGCAATTGGCTCCTGCGCAATTAATTCTTGCGGCAAATCATAATAAAAATCACTAACCTTCATAGTCAATCTAACACCGTTTCATATTATTTGATAAAGCACCGTTTTGCATTTCCATAATCCGATTTACATAGTTTTAAAATATTTTATGCGATTTATATAGAATAATACATTAAATCCTTCTTTCATGCAAGGTTGAAATGCAAAAAACTCCAAGAAGCCGTAAAAAACTCCGGAAAAACATTCCGGAGCTTCTTGAAGTATTTATTTAGCAGCAAATTTATTCAACTTTTGTTCCCGGAAAATAATGGGTTAATATTTCTTCATATGTGAATCCGGCATTAGCCATACCCTTGGCTCCTTCCTGACTCATCCCAACTGCATGACCCCAGCCTTTTCCTTTAAAGATATAGTTCGTGGGAATCAACGGAACAGTCTTCGTACCGTTTGCACTGACAACACTTACCTTGCTGTTTGCGGAGCTTACGGTTTTAAGCCCGGACGCTGTCATTACTTTTTTTCCTCCAAGCTGGGTCTTAATCGCTTCACCGTCATTTCCCTTCACAAAGATATCTGCGTCTGTCGTAATATCATACCACTGGCTGTCAAGGCTTAAGAAACTTCTTGTGGAACCGTTTGTGTACACCTTTTCCCCTTGACTTCCCTTAACTATTACCTCGGTTGCCCTTCCCGCTTCGGATCTTTTTGTTATATAAATCCCCAATATGTCTCCTATCTTTAAACCGCGGTCTATCATTATCTGCTTTAACTTCTGTGCGGTGAACGAAACCTCCCAATTGTAATGCCACGAGTCTCCCGATTCATATTTATCTTCAACACTTACAAGATAGGGATATCCTTCACTTCCCCAAACATTTCTAACGTCCTCTGTCATTCCTCCGCTGGAGCTGAAATAAAATACCGAAGCAGGCTTTCCATTGTATGTAACTACCTTTCCTTTAGTATCGTCAACAGCTTTATTTGTTGATGACGCCTCTCCGTCAAAACCCTTATATACTTGGGAGTATACAGTAGGACACAAATCAAATTGAAGCCTTTTGTATTTGTTCAGGTTGTTTACCGTATAGGTTCTTGCCGCAACGGCCTGAACCTTTAGGGCTTCAGGGTGGGAACTTGCCTGTATCTCATAGGGTACAACTCCATATAAATATTCTTCAATATTAATGACATTAATTACCGTCATATCGCTTCCCGACAGCCTTAAGATTTCAAAAGCACCGCGATATCTCTTCTTGTCATCTCCATTGATTCTTAAAACACAGCTTTCGTCTTTTGTTTCAGGCTGAACCTGAAACGCATGATATATTGAATCAAACATAAGCATAACTTGTCCGTCCTTCGACAAAACAACTATTCTTGACATAGACGGTTCCACAACACTATAGTCCCCGAGTTTTAAAGCCGCTCAACATAATCCGTTATCGCCGCTTGTGCACCGTTTTCATCAACATAAAAACCCGTCCAAATCTGCCAACCGTCATCATATACCGAGAAGGCATCAACACCTTTTTTTCTGATTTCCGCAAGGTCCTTGTTAAGAGCATTATAATCTTTATAGTCTTTGCCTATTTTTATATGATAGGCTCCAATAACCTCTCCCGATGGAGGGTTGCCTGAAGAAGGTTGAATTCGGTAAGTCCGCTGCTTCCTTTTACAAAAAAAGCATCCTTCCTTACGGTCACAGCTTCTTCCGAAGCTTCCTTCTGAAGGCATACAAACTCATCTTCAGTGGAATATCCGAATTGAAGTCCCTTTGGAGAATCTACTGTAAAGCTTGAAACTGCCGAATATTGTCCGGTTTGTGAATCATTAAACAAAAGGCCAATCCTAACTTTGTCCGGAACTCCTTTGTATGCATAAACCATAAAACTTTGGGAAAAAAATACCGACACATAGACCAAAAACAGCAATGTCAATCGAAATACCATCGCCTTTACTTTTGACTTTAACAACAAACTCCCTTTCATGTTCTCCTCCATATTTGTCTTTTGTATTTAGCATTAAGTTATTATTATACCGGTAAAGATTTATCAAGGCAAAAAATTGCCACACTACGTTATATAATTCGACAAAAGATTCCAATCCCCTTCTTTGTAACAGAATTGTAAAATAATAAACGGCGTATATTAATTTATAATATGCATAATCCTATTTATATGTAATAATTTGAAAATCTAAATATCAAAAATAAATAGTTTGACATATAATATTTTAGATGATAGAATAGTTAAAAATAAAGTTAATAGTGTTTTTATAATGTTTGATAGAGGTGCAGTTTTCAATAGTAAGTTTTCTGAAAAGTTTGAGCTTTGATGAAGAAAGCTGAAAGGGTCAACTGCCGAAGATTGTATCTGCTCAAAAAGGTACGGTCTGGTTGTACGGTTAATAGCTGTATGACTGTCATCAAGTAATTTGATGGAGCGCTATCAGTTCATAAAGCTTAGTTGTATATTTACACTAAAATCCCGGATGAACTGCTGGTACTCATACCAGCTTTTTTAGTGTCCTTCAGAACGATAAAGATGACATATCACGCTATCAAACTAAAATCCAGTATTCAATAAGATTAATATTATATCAGGAGGGTATTTTTATGAAAAAAGTAAATTTAGCAGTAGTTGGGGCTACAGGAATGGTGGGCAGAACATTTTTAAAAAGTTTTAGAAGAAAGAAATCTGCCTATTGAGAACATATATTTCTTTTCCTCAAGCCGTTCTGCTGGTTCGACTATAATTTTCAACAACAAGGAATACATTGTAGAAGAGCTTACTGAGACATCTTTTGACAGAGGAATAGATATAGCATTGTTCTCCGCAGGAGCAAGCACCAGTGAAAAATTTGCACCCATTGCAGCTTCAAAAGGCTGTATAGTTGTGGACAACAGCAGCCGCTGGAGAATGGACGAAAAAGTTCCCCTTGTAGTACCGGAAGTAAATCCTCAGGATATTTCATGGAACCAGGGTATCATAGCCAATCCGAACTGCTCGACTATACAGGCAGTTGTAGTGCTAAAGCCTTTGCACGATAAATATAAAATTAAAAGAATAGTTTATTCCACATACCAAGCCGTATCCGGCGCCGGCCAAAGCGGATACAAAGACCTTGAAAACGGTCTTAAGGGAGAAGCCCCAAAGAAGTTCCCACATCCGATTGCCGGAAACTGCTTGCCTCATATTGACGTTTTCCTTCCCAACGGCTATACAAAGGAAGAAATGAAAATGGTACATGAGACAAGAAAAATATTGGGAGACAACAGTCTCAGAATCACTGCTACAACCGTAAGAGTGCCTGTATTCAACGGCCACAGCGAATCAATAAATGTTGAGTTTGAAAAACAGTTTGATCTTGATGAATTAAAAGAAGTATTAAGAAATGCACCCGGCGTTATTGTTGAAGATGACGTTGCCAACAATGTCTACCCGATGCCTATTAATGCAAACGGAAAAGACGAAACCTTTGTCGGAAGAATCCGCCGTGATGAAAGTGTTGAAAGTGGCGTAAACCTTTGGGTTGTTGCCGATAATATAAGAAAAGGCGCTGCCACAAATGCCGTTCAAATCGCACAAGAACTGATTAAAATGTGGAATAAATAATTA
>NZ_BAVR01000033.1 GCF_000521465.1 Acetivibrio straminisolvens JCM 21531 | reverse complement strand
TTTTGTCTTGGAAATAAGCCCTGCTACTTTCAATAAAATAGCTTTGTACTATTACAAATTACGACAGATAAACCCCATGTGAAAATGCAAAATTTTTATTTTTTATATTAAAGCACAGATCATTTAAAATACACATATCTCTAATAAAAGTAATGTTTACCCACAAAATCAATATTCTTATGTAATATTATACTATTTTCATTTTCATGTCAATATTTGGGTTAAAAAAATATATATTGCTA
The DNA here is from genome assembly GCF_000521465.1 of Acetivibrio straminisolvens JCM 21531. GTDB lineage: Bacteria > Bacillota > Clostridia > Acetivibrionales > Acetivibrionaceae > Hungateiclostridium > Hungateiclostridium straminisolvens. The sequence goes on along the minus strand of NZ_BAVR01000033.1, from coordinate 41,090 downwards.
GTACATCTTTAACTTTATAAACATACAATTTATATCCATAATATGCTAGTATTTTTGTAATTAGCCTTATTTATGAAAATTTACTTTGAAATATTTTGTCAAATGTTTTAGAATAAAAATATATTCTTTTTTCATGTTTTATGAAATTTATTATTATATTGTAATTTTTTATTTACTTTTTAATCTCTTAATTTTGTATTATCGCTTAACACTTTACTTATTTAAAGCTGCTTTTATTGCCGGTTTACAGATTTAACTTGTTTTTTACAAAGCAAATTATTTTTATTTTCAAACTATGGATATAGGATGGGCGACATGAGTAATTTAGGTAAGCTATTCAAAGAAATAAGATTAAGTAAAAAGTGGTCTATAAGACAGGCTGCAAAAAAGATGGGCATTAGTTACTCATACTTAAGTATCCTTGAAAGAGGCGTTGACCCCCGCACAGGCAAAGATTCCAATCCAAAGCCTGAAACTCTAAAGATTATTTCAAAGGCATATAACTATCCTTACGAGGAACTTATGAAAGCAGCAGGGTACTTGAGTGATGATATTCAATTACAAAAAAAATTTGACCATGACATTTTTGTAAAAAACATTTCGCTTATCATGGGAAATATGACTATCGAAGAATTTTCCGATGACATATATCAAAAGACAGGATACCAGATCAAGCCTTCCCAAATAAAAAGCTACATAGATGGCGATATTGAACCTTTTCCGGGAACAATAAACATCCTTTCGAAATATGCTCATGTTACACCGGATTTTTGGTATGTTCTTAATACGGAAGAAAGCCTTCAAAAAGAAAGAGCCAAATACAATGAAACTTTCTTAAAAGCAACATCACAGTCCTTTGACAAGGAGTTTGCGGCATTTTGCAAACTTCAAGATGACATCAAGAACTTCCTTAGCTCCGAAGAAAATATACCATACATAAAAGTAGCAATGGAAGCCCGAAAGAAAAACATAAGTCCCAATACTTTAAAGCTTTTGATAGACACCATTGCGAACGAACTAAAAAAGGCAAAGTAAATTTATCAGGACTGCAAAGAAATGTTAGGAAATAATTGACTAAATGTTAATTATTTAGTAGATTAATATAAGTACGGGAGAGTGTTATAAATGCAAAATATGTCATTACTGCAATTTATTTTGGTTAGTTTTTCTGAGCAGGTGATCTTCGTTTTTTTAGGAACTTTTTCAATAGGCAAATACAGTTATTTAAAAACACGCTCCAACCACTACAGAATACTTATAACAGCTATATTGGTTACTTTTATCAGCTATATCCTGCGTGAAAAACTTGGACTTGTATCCGAGGGTCCTCTATTGGTGCTATTTGTTGACATCATATTAATCATACTCATCATGAAGTTTAACTTCTACGAAGCAGTAACAGCATCAGTACTTGGATTTTCATTGATAATGCTTGTTGAAATACCTTTTTCAGTTATTATTACAATGATACTCGGAATCGACGGTGAAAAAGAACTATATCAAAATGCCTTAAACTTTGCAATTTTTGTTTCAATCATACGTTCACTACATATAATTTTGGCAGTCTCGATTTATCGTTTTAAGTTTAAGGTGGTAAATATGGAGAATACAAACATTAGGACAAAAGTATACTATCTTCAGTTGATTGTTTATTTAATATCGCTATGCACTATTGCTTTTCTAGCATTTCTTATGACTCGAATGCTGATCTTTGAAAAAACTATAATGACTTTGTATCAAAATGTATATTTGCTAAAATTAAATATTTTTGTCTCTCTTTTTGTAACTATAATTTTGACTTTAGCTGTAAAAAATATTCATGAGTTTTATAAAAATAGAAGTACTCTTAATAATAATGAAATTTTACAAAGTATAGAATATATATATAGACTCGTAGATGAGCAAAACATTGGTGAAGCCAAAGATGCTTTAATTAGCTTAAAATCACATATCGATAAGCACTAGCTTATTGTATAAATCTATTTTTAAAATGTTTTTAATATAATTTGCGGCTTCATAATTTCAAATGAATTATGTATAAGAGGGGGAGTAATCTAAAATGCTTAAAAAAACATTATGTCTAGTGTCTCTTGTTGTAACTTTCTTTGCCATTCTGTCAGCAAGTTCTGCCTGTTTTTTCTTCCTGCATCAACCCAAAGTACCGAAGGTGCTTCTCAAATGATGTTTTTTTAGATAAATTAATTTTTCAAATTTAAAGACCTGAGCAAACACCCAGGTCTTTTTTATTTTTGTTTAACTTAATTACTTTTAAGCTTCTCCGGCTAATTTGAGAAGTCTTTCCCATCTGCTGTCAACTTCCTTCTGTATTTCTTCCAACATATATTCATTACCGGCTTTAAAGAGGTGTTTGAATCTTCCCTGGAGCTTCAAGAATTCTTTAACAGGAAGTTTTTCCTTCGGCTTGTAGTTTATTATATACTTACCGTCAATAACCTCATAAAGCGGCCAGAAACATGTTTCAACAGCCATCTTGCTAAGTTCCATCAAATCAGGAGTATTGTATCTCCATCCTCTTGGACATGGCGCCAATACGTTAAGGAATGCAGGTCCAGGTGTATAAATAGCCTTTTCAGCCTTTTCGTAAAGGTCCTTCATATTACCTATAGGAGCAGTTTGAGCAACATAAGGTATATGATGGTTTGCCATTACTTCTGTCAGGTCTTTTCTTGACTGCATTTTACCGGGTATCTTCTTTCCTGCAGGTGAAGTTGTAGTATCTGCATATTTCGGAGTTGCAGAAGATCTTTGAATACCTGTGTTCATGTATGCTCCATTGTCGTAGCAAACATAAACCATGTCATGTCCTCTTTCCATAGCTCCTGACAATGCCTGGAATCCTATATCGTATGTTCCGCCGTCTCCACCGAATGCGATAAACTTAGTCTCCCCTTGAATTTGTCCTTTTTTCTTCATTACTTTATATGCTGCCTCTGCACCGGAGATTGTAGCACCGGTATTTTCAAAAGCACTATGAATGAAAGAATCCTTCCATGCTGTATATGGATAAATGAAAGTTGAAACTTCCAAACAACCTGTCGCACTTGATATAACTGCATGGTCTTCAGGCTTTAATGCCTTTAATATCTGTCTAACAACTATCGGAGCTCCACAGCCTGCACACATCCTGTGTCCGCCGGTAAGCCTTTCCGGTTTTTTAGCTACTTCTTTCAAATTATAAGCCATTTACCGCACCTCCTATTCTCTAACGCCAAGGTAATTGTATACTGAGTCTACTTTACCTGTGCTTGCAATTTCTAATAATTTTTCATAAACAACTTCTATATCATTAGATTTAACGTCTCTTCCGCCAAGTCCGAAAATATAGTTTATAACTTTAGGACCAAATATTCCCTTTGTGAAAAGAGCACTTGTTACTTCGGTAAATAAAGGTCCTCCGGCTGCATTGAAGCTGTCTGCCTTGTCAAGAACAGCTACTGCCTTAAACTTTGATAAAGCTTCAGCCAACTCATCAACAGGGAAAGGTCTGAACACTCTTGGCTTTATCAAACCTACTTTTATTCCTTTTTCCCTGTACTGGTCAACAACATATTTTACAGTACCGGCTGTAGAGTTCATAACAACGATGACAACATCGGCATCATCGGTTTTATACTCTTCAAACAAACCATACTTTCTTCCTGTAAGCTTATAGAATTCTTCAGATACTTCAAGAATTACCTTCTTGGCATTTGCCATTGCCTGCGCTTGCTGTCTCTTATGCTCGAAATAATGCATTTGCAGGTCTAACGGACCTACAGAAATCGGATTTTCTTTGTTGAGAAGATACTGTTCCGGCTTGTATTCTCCAACAAAAGCCTTAACTTTGTCATCTTCTACCAATTCAATATTTTCTATAGCATGAGAAGTAATAAATCCATCTTGACAAACCATAACAGGAAGCATTACATCCGGGTGCTCACCGATTCTGTGGGCCATAAGCATATTGTCGTAAGCTTCCTGATTGTTTTCACTGTATATCTGTATCCATCCCGAATCTCTTGCTCCCATAGTGTCGCTGTGGTCGTTATGGATATTGATAGGACCTGAAAGTGCTCTGTTTACAGCTGCCAATACAATTGGAAGTCTTGAACTTGCCGCTATATACAAAGCCTCCCACATATATGCCAAACCATTTGCAGATGTGGCAGTCATTGCCCTTCCACCTGCAGCTTGAGCACCTATACATGCAGACATTGCACTGTGCTCCGATTCTACTGCTATAAATTCCGTATCAACAACACCATCAGCAACAAATGTCGAGAAATATTGAGGTATTTCTGTAGATGGTGTTATTGGAAATGCCGCAACTACGTCAGGATTTATCTGTTTCATAGCAATTGCTGTTGCTTCATTACCGCTAAGCCTTTCTCTAATTCCCATTTTGCATCCCCCTTCCTTATACTTCCTCTACAAAGTCTATGGCTTTGAAAGGACATGCCTTTGCACAAATGCCACATCCCTTACAGTGATCATAATCTATACCTGTCATTTTTGCTTCTTCATTTACCATTATGGATGAATCAGGACATACCGGATTGCAAAGCAAACATTGTTTGCATTTTTCCTCATTCCAAACCGGCTTCATCGAACGCCAATCGCCTGTCCTAAAAAGATGTGCGTTTCCGGGAGAATCTATTGTTCCGCCAGGTGTTATATCCTTCCAAGTAACATCAGGTCTTACATCTCTCAATTCCTTTTTGCTCATAATCCCTTCACCTCCTGCATTGACCTCTCGAGAGCTTTTATGTTGCCCTCAACAACCTCAGGCTTACTTGCAAACTTATGCTTGAAGGATTCAACCATATCCTCGAGGAATTCTTTCTCGTCCATTATCTTGCTAACTTTTACAACTGCACCAAGCATCGGAGTGTTTGGAAAATATCTTCCTAGAGTTTCAATAGAAATGGTTCTTGCATCAATTGTGCAAACTTTTCCCTTATAGCCCTTAAGCAGCGGTCTAATTTCGTCAGGAGATTTTGGAGTGTTGACAATAATAGCTCCGTCTTCTTTCAAACCTGCTGTAACATCAACGGATGTCAAAAGAGTATCATCTACAACTACAACATAATCTGGCTCATAAATATTGCTGTGAATGGTGAGTTTTTCGTCGCTTATCCTGTTATAAGCCGTGATCGGTGCGCCCATTCTTTCAGGACCGTACTCCGGAAAACCTTGAATGTATTTTCCGGTATTGAATGCAGCATCAGCCAGCAAAAGCGATGCAGTCTTAGCACCTTGTCCGCCGCGCCCATGCCATCTGATTTCAACAACCTTGCCCATGTGGTAATCCTCCTTATTTTATTTATGAGAAGTTTAATGCTGAAAAAATTCAGCCTTTTTTTGTATTATCAAAAAAAATAGATTAATACAGTTTCAAGTATAATTGTTTGTCAATTTTTTGTCAAGAAAGCTGAATTGTAAAAGGCTTGGTATCTGAGTTGATTTGCTCTCTCTATGTTCTTTGTATACAATTTCTTATACATTTACACGAAGTTTTATTTTTTTTGGCTGAAAATTTTAATGGGAATTTAAAGCAATTTTTATATTTCGAAAAGTTTTTTTAGAATTGATATCATAAATACCCCAGGTATCCCCAGTGTACCTATAATAAATGCAGTTACAGGATTTAATGCAATGTGAAAGTTGAAATTTCCCCCTACAAAGTTTATCACCAGAATGGAGATTCCTCCAATAAGACTGTTGTATATGAGTCTTAAGACAGTTTTCATCGGAACTACCAAGTACTTGCCCAAAAAATATAATAGAATTATTCCAATAACATAAGCAAACACTGTGCTATATTCAATAAACATAAGCATTGCATTCTCACTCCACTTTCACCTTTGTACCTATTTGTGTTAACAGGTTTTACTTTTCACCCTGCTTAATGAAAATAAATCCTTTCATATAAATATATAAGCTTGGTCAAAAATTTATTACTCAAAAAGGCACAATCATAACAAAAGTGGAGCTTTAAAATATCAGACAATTAACCCTTCTTCATTTACTTTAATTCCTTTTTCTTTTGCTTTTTTCAAAAGATACTCATATCTTAGTTGTAATGCTTTTATCTCATAGGCGTAAAAATCTATGATTTCACTGTCAACGGCATGCTCAAAATTGGCATTAGCTCTAATCCACTCTCTTTTTGCGTCTTTAATGCATTTTAACAGTTCTTCAATTTCTCTAAATTCCCTGTCTTCCGTCAATTCGGTTTTTCCTTTCACCAATAGACCGGATAGTTTTGAAATTATAGCGTTTTTCAAAAATCTGATATTAAGATTTTTCTGTATGTTTAAGTCCATATAATCACCTTATATAATTTTTTAAAGCTTTAATTTCATAATATTCTGAAATCAAATACAGTTTCATACATTATTAAGTATAAGCAGTTTTTACCTTGACTATACATTTTGCAGTGATTATTAACCAAATACTTTATTCTTTAATACACTGTAGTAGCAATAAAATATAAAAGTGGTGGTGTTTGTGCAAACATTGAGGCTAGGTTCTACCGGACCTGATGTAAAACTTGTTCAAAGCCTTCTTAATAAAATCGGTTATCCCACCGGCGCTGTAGACGGAATATACGGAACACGAACTCAGCAGGCAGTAATTGCATTTCAGAGAAATAACGGGCTTGTAGCGGACGGAATTGTAGGGCCGGCAACCTGGAATGTCTTTGAGCAATTTCTAAGGGGTTATGCAATTTATTATGTAAGACCCGGAGACACTCTCTACACTATTGCCGGAAGATTTTATACATCTCTTAGCTCGATAATTACAGCCAACCCGGGAATAAACCCGAATGTTATTAATGTAGGACAAAGGCTGGTAGTTCCCTATGGTATCGACGTTGTGTTTACCGATATTGACTACACTTACGACATAATGGAAAGGGATATTCAGGGGCTTAAAGCCAGATATCCTTTTTTGGAAACAGGAACCGCAGGTACAAGTGTCCTAGGGCGAAACCTTTATTATCTGAGACTTGGAACCGGACCAAGGCAGGTATTTTACAATGCTGCCCACCACGCTATTGAGTGGATAACGACCGTGCTTCTTATGAAGTTTGCAGAAAACTTTTTAAAAGCATATTCAACAGTAAGTAGTATTCGGGGCTACAATGTAAGGCAGATCTGGAATCAAAGCAGTATATACATAGTACCTATGGTAAATCCGGACGGAGTGGATCTTGTCCTAAACGGACTTAGTCCCACAAATCCGTATTACGCAGATTTATTGCGCTGGAATACCACAGGGCGGCCATTTTCTCAAGTATGGAGTGCAAATATAAGGGGAGTTGATTTAAACAGAAACTATCCTGCAAGTTGGGAAGAAGCAAAAGCACAAGAACAAGCACTGGGTATATTCGGACCCGGACCTACAAGGTATGGAGGCCCGTATCCCCTTTCAGAGCCCGAATCTTCTGCTATGGTAAACTTCACCATAAACCATGATTTCAGACTGGTACTGGCATATCACTCCCAGGGAAGGGTAATATTCTGGAACTATTTAAATATGGCTCCGCCCGAATCTCTGACAATTGCGAATGCTTTTGCAAGGGCAAGCGGATATGCCGTTTCGGATGTTCCTTATATTGCAGCCTATGCCGGATTTAAGGACTGGTTCATAAAAGAATACGGAAGACCGGGATTTACTATCGAAGTAGGTTTGGGGCAAAATCCTCTTCCAATATCCCAATTCAATACAATTTATAATAATAACGAAGAAATTCTGCTTCTTGCTCCTATAATATAATAGTTGCAAATTTTTGTATTTTTATTGGTAAAATGTTCCTCCGAAATATTGTTCGATATAGCAGCTTAAAACATAAGTAATATAACCCTTTTGACCGATAATAACATTATAGGAGGAAGATTATTAAAATGCAATGTTTTACATATTTTCATTTAATAATATATTGTTTTTTTTAATTAAACTTGCGATAATATAATTATCCCAAGATAAGGAATAATGGTAATTTCACATATTTGTTGCAATCAATTCAGTTTACTTGAACTAAGCTTTATAAAAATACGTCTATATATGTAATTACTATTAGTTATTAAAATAAATTTGATTTGGAGTGTTTTTTATGACTGACCCGGTTGTTCAAAAAAAGAGTTTAAACCCAAAAACAAAAATAATACTAATCAGTTTATTGGTGTTAATATCAGTTTGCCTGTTTGTATCCGTATTTTTTATTTATTCCACACTCTCCTATGACAGAGTATATAAAGGTGTGTTTATAAATGATATCAACATCAGTCAAATGACCTTTAACGACGTTTGTGATTCTCTTAAGTTAAATTACGCTGAGAAGTCAAAGAATTTAAAAATTGTTTTAAATGACAACGGTGTGACTGCGGAAGTTGATTTGTCTAAAATAGATTTGAAATACGAAATTGAGGAAGCTGCTCAAAAAGCTTTTGATGTTGGCAGAAAAGGAAACATATTTGCAAGGTTGTCTGAGATTTTAAAAAGCAGCAGGGAAGGTGTTCGACTTAATTTAGACTACTCCTATAATCCCGACAAAGTTAATGAGATAATTGACGATTTCTATTCAAGAACACTGGTTTCGGTCAAAGAAGCAAATCTTTCCGTACAGGACAATAAGGTATCCCTCACTATAGGTCATCCCGGCAAAGCAATAGATAAGGAAAAAGCTTTGGAAATTATCAACAACTCAATTAAAACATGCACCGGCGGAACCTTTGATGTTCCCGTTACAACAATCATGCCTAAAGCTATTGACGTCGACGATATTTACAATCAGATTGCAGCAGAACCGGTTGACGCAACAGTAACTGTTGAAAACAACAATGTAAAAGTTATTCCCCATGAATTTGGCCGTGAAATTTCAAAATCGGAGCTTGAAGGCATAATAAAGGAAAATGAAAACTCCATAGACAAGGAAATATTGCTTCCGGTAAAATTTACGCAGCCGAAAATTACAACGGATGAAGTAAACTCAAAGCTTTTTAAAGATGTTCTTGCAACATCAAGCACTTCATTCTCAACATCCGGTCAAAATAACTACAACAGAGGAGTAAATATAGGTGTTGCCGCATCAAAAATAAACGGCAAAATACTTGCCCCCGGCGAAGTGTTTTCATTCAATAATGTAGTTGGCCCCAGAACCGTGGGAAATGGATTTAAGATCGCAAAAGAGTATGTTAACGGTAAAATAGTGGACGGAGTCGGCGGAGGAGTATGCCAAGTCTCGTCAACACTGTACAGTGCGGTGCTTTTTGCCGACCTCGAAACAATAGAAAGACAAAATCACATGTTTACCGTATCGTATATCCCTTTGGGAAGAGATGCTGCTGTAGCCTACAATGAATTGGATTTCAAATTTAAAAACAATACTAACTGGCCGGTTAAGATTGTATCTAATGTTAAAAACAACACCATATCTTTCACAATTTACGGCACAAAGGAAGAACCGGGAAAAACCATAGAAATAAAACACGTTCAGGTGGGTTCGAAGCCGTCACCTGTGAAATATATAGACGACCCGAATCTTGAAGAAGGCCAGACAGTAGTTGTTCAGTCGGGATATACGGGATATACGGTGGACACATATAAAATAGTAAAAATTAACGGTAATATTGTGAGCAACGATAAGATTCATAGAAGCACCTATGTTCCTTATGAAACCATAATCAAGAGGGGTACCAAAAAAGCTGCCAAGGCGACAGAAACACATTCTCCAGCTCCTCCGACAGCAATATCGCCGACATCCGAACCTACACCCCAACCGACGCTTTCAAATGAAATTATAGATGAAACTCTTGTATCTGAATAAATTCCAAGAAAATAAAAGCGAGGGGAATTAACCCTTCGCTTTTTTCAAATCTTTATGCTAAGACAAAATTTAGTAGCTATCCACACTTACTGCACCATTGTCTCTTAGTATTGAACTAATCTGTTCAACCTTGTCATCATCGGCTTTCATGCTGAAAAGAGTTTTTCCTGCCCTTATATCTGTTTCATATTGCCGGCTTTTGTTTTCGGGAATACCCAAATCAATAAGTCCGCCTACAATGCCTCCGGTAACTGCTCCGGAAATAAGGCCTGTTATCGGGCCAGCTGCAGCTATTATTCCCAGCCCGGGTATAACCATACTACCTGCACCAATCAGCAACCCTGCCAGTCCTCCAAGTATTCCTCCCGATATAACTCCATTTGATATATTATCGTTTATGCCGCCTCCATTTCTTCCTGCTGTCATGTTGGCAGTCAAGTCTCCTGTTCCCATAAACAATCCTTTTGCATTGTTATCTTCTTCGCCCTGCTTTGTCACTATTGAAATATCATCAGTTCTCAGACCCTGCTCCTTTATTTGATGCGCTGCTCTTTCTGCACTGCTATAATTATCAAAAATTGCTGCAATAGTTTTTGACATAGTTTTTCCTCCCTTCTTGTACTGAATTTAGTTTTAGTTATTATAGTTTGAATTATTCCGCATATGTATGTATTTTTTTGGTTCTAAAGTAATATAATCTTGGTTGCAGACTATTTTGTGAGATAATTGTAATTATTATTTAATGTTTGTTTTATTCTTTATGGTGTATAATTTAAGTATACTGACCTAATTAAAACACTATAATGGAGTTGATAACGTGAAAAAATACATAATTCTATCTTTAATCTTAGCTGCAATACTTTGTCTAAATTCACTTAGCGTTGGGGCACAGTCAATTCCCGAGATACAAGCAAAAAATGCCGATGCCCTCGTAACTTTAGGAATAATGAAAGGTTATGAGGACGGCACCTTAAGGCTGGAGAACAAAATTAAAAGAAGCGAATTTATAACTTTAGTTGTAAATTTGATGGGATACAACACCGATACCGACATTGGCAATGTAAAAGTAACTTTTACCGATATTAATAAAAATCATTGGGCTTTCAACAATATCAAACTTGCAATTAAATACGATCTTGTTTCCGGCTATCCCGACAATACCATCGCTCCCAACAACGATGTAACTTACGCCGAAGCATTGGCAGTTGTTATTCGTGCCCTTGGATATGAAAAGACATTGAAAGGCGAATGGCCTGAAAATGTAGTAAATAAAGCTTTGGAGCTCAAGCTGTCAACCAATCTCAAGCTTGAACCGAACCACAAGCTTACCCGCGGAGAAATGTCGGTAATTGTGTACAATGCTCTTACTGTAAAGTTTAATCGTTAATATCTAAACATCCTTTATTATTAAGGATGTTTTTTTATCAAATTTTTTATTGTGCAAATTATAAATTTAAACCCTTAATTTTAAATCTGGATTTCACTTTAAATATTTCCGAAAATTATGATATAATCCTTATTGTATTGCATAATTATATTGCATATTAAAATTAATTACAAAGGAGATGTAAGGGATGAAAAAAATGACAAGATTTTCTTTGATTGTAGTGGTTCTGCTCGTTACAAGCATAATTGCTGCAGGCACAGTATGGGGTTACAGCGCACTAAGGAAAGTTGATGCAACTGCAAATGACAACATTAAAATTTATTATAACGGTGAACTGCAAGCATTTACAGATACCGACGGCTCGAAAATTTCACCTGTTATTATTAACGGAAGAACATATTTACCTTTATGGGCTATCAGCGAATTGGTTGGTGTTGATATTGAATGGGACGGCAATACTCAGTCAATCTATTTAACATCTAATGCTGAAAATCCTGCCAATACCGGTACACCAAAGCCTCAGACATCACCTACGCCCAATACCAATACATCAAAACCTTCAAACACTACCAATAAGAATAAAGGAACCATTGATGATCCTGTAAAGTTTGGTGATACATATTATTGGTCGGCAAGAGAAGAATATATTGATAATTATGCCTCTGCCGATTACTCTTTTACTGTTTTAGATGTACAGCCTGTGACTCTTGATTATATTGAAAGCCTTGGATTCAGTTTAAATTCAAATGCAAGCAATTTCGACTATGCTATGGTTACTGTCAAAGTTACAGTGTCAAACGCAAAAGTTGAATACGGTGAGGAATTTATGAATCTTCCTTTCTATAGAAGAATATGGGGTACTGAAACACCTACCGGTCAGTACGTAATCGGAGGTACAGATTTTGGATTTGAGGGATCCTTATCGGATAAAGCTGAGGAGGCTGTTTTAGATAGTAAAGGTTTTATAAAAATGATTAAAGCCGGAGAAGTATGTGAGTTTTCCTATACAGGAAAGGCAATAATACCTTTGACTAAAAATGCAGAAAATTATCTTGTTGTAGAAAAAGATGCAAGTTTGGATTATGAAGACTCATTTTTGTATTTCCGCCTAAAGTAAAGAATGAATTTACAGCTATTTAGTTCGAAGCTTGTATAGTATATTTAATTACATACAATGATAAGATGTATAAGCTCGCTTTTTTCGCCGCTTGTACATCTTATTTTTTATTTAAAAAGCTGTCTTTTTATTTTTCAATCCATAAAGAACTTTTTCGATTGTCATTTTGTTTCATTTCCTATTGACAAAACAAAACATTTCTATATTATTTAAAATAATACATCAATAAACTTATTAGAAGTATCATAACATATTTAGTACATATGTGAGGGTTAAGTACTATGATAAAAAGCAAAGCCAAATTAAGTACAATTTTTACGGTATTCATATTCATTGCACTTGCTTCCCTGGATTATGCTGTTATAGGTCTTTTTCCGCCTTTATTTTCTTCTATAGCTAATAGCCTTAATGTACACATTTCTGTCATGGGCAGTGTTTCTGCCGTAACAATACTTTTTACGGCATTATCAAGTATTGCTTGGGGCTATCTTGCTGACAAAGGTAATAGAAAAAGGCTTATAATTATCGGTACTCTAATCTGGTCGTTATCCCTTTTTCTTAGCTCTTTAAGCCAAAGTTATTTTCATCTGGTTGTATTTCAGATTTTTACCGGACTTGGTCTTGGATGCAACAGTTCTATCGGCTTTAGCGTATTAACGGATTATGTACCGAAGAAGTATCTTGGAACTATTATGAGCTTGTGGGGTCTTTCCCAAGGCTTTGGATGCATTGCAGGATCGGTTATGGCTCCTATTGTCTCATCAAAGCTGGGATGGCGTATTCCGTTTATGATTATATCCTTTTTAGGCGTACTTTTTATATTTCTGTATTTCTTCGTAAAAGAGCCGGTAAAGGGTGCAGCAGAACCTGAACTTAGAGGAGTTAAGTTTAAAAGCTACAATTACAATATAAGCCTTCTAGGCATTAAAAACATTTTGACAAAGAAAAGTAATTTTTGGCTTATGATTCAGGGTTTTTTTCTTAATATTACTCTCGGTACATTATTATGGCTTCCCACACTGTATACTGCCAAAATTAAAGCTCAGGGTTATAGTGAGGAAACATCCTTAATTGCTGCAAGTTACTTTTATGCTCTTTTTCAACTTGGAGGGCTTTCATCGACTTATTTCGGATACCTCGGCGACAAATTGCAGAAAAAAACTTTGAGGGCCAGAGCACTTCTAACGGCTCTCTCATATTTTTCATCTTACCCCTTTATATATTAGTATTTATAACTCCACTAAACAACCTTAGTCTACCGGACGGAGGCAGCGCATTTTCCATTTTAGTCTCTTTGTTTGGCCAATTGTCTTTAATCCCTGGGTATTATGCGTGTTTCTTTTTTCAGTATTTGCATCTGCTGCCCAGTCAGCAAACATTCCCAACTGGCTTGCTCTTATTACCGATGTCAATCTTCCCGAACATAGAGCAACAAGCTTCAGTATATCCAATTTCATAAACGGAATTGCTCGTTCATGCGGCAACGCTCTTATGGGAATAGTTTTGGGCATTATTTCTTCTTTTTCAAATGAGCCTGATAATTATGTAATTACAATGATATTGTTTCAGCTTTTTGTTATTCCGTCGGTAATTGCTTATTATAAAGTTTCAAAGAACAGTAAAAGGGATATAACAAAGGTACGGTCAATTCTTAGAAAGAGAGCAAAAAATATACCGTAAAAGACTTACCAAGAAATTAAATAGAAGCTCGGTACATCGAGTCCCTTCGCTTTTGCTCTTTCATTTCAAGAGGCAAAATAAAAAGCACTCCATTTATCGAAGTGCTTTTCTGGCGGAGAAGGAGGGATTCGAACCCTCGCGCCGGTTACCCGACCTAACGGTTTAGCAAACCGTCCCCTTCGACCTACTTGGGTACTTCTCCAAAATAATATGGCGGAGAGAGTGAGATTCGAACTCACGGTAGGCTCACACCTACGCCGGTTTTCAAGACCGGTGCCTTAAACCAACTCGACCATCTCTCCATCTTTGCGACACAAACTAATATAACACGATATATATGCTTTTGTCAATACTTTTATTGTACCTTATTTAGGTAATTTTTTATTTTTTATTTTTTCGCGTATAATCCCCATTTTACGGATTGGAACTACAACATTTATTCACTTACATTACTTTAGTCCGTAGTATATATTATATTTAAACTTTAGCACAGATATTCCCCCGAAAGAGAATACCTGTGCAAATAAATTATTTTATTACGCTGATACCTCTTAAATACTCCCTAAGAGCCTCCGGTACAACAACAGATCCATCCTCTTGCTGATAGTTTTCAAGTATGCAGGCAGTTGTCCTTCCTATTGCGACTCCCGAACCGTTTAATGTGTGGACAAATTCCGGCTTTTCATTTGGCCCTCTTCTGAACTTAATTCCTGCTCTTCTCGCCTGGAAATCTTCAAAATTACTGCATGAAGATATTTCTACATACCTGTTGTAGCTTGGCATCCATACTTCTATATCATATTTCATTGCGGCCGTAAAACCAAGGTCTCCTACGCATATCTTCACAACCCTATATGGAATTCCTAATATTTGCAATACCTCTTCAGCATCCCTTGTCAGCTTTTCTAATTCTTCGTAAGATGTTTCGGGTGTTGTAAATTTTACCAATTCTACTTTATTAAATTGATGCTGCCTTATAAGTCCTCTTGTATCCCTGCCTGCAGCACCAGCCTCTGCTCTGAAACAAGCCGAATATGCAGCGTGCTTTATGGGAAGCTCTTTTACATCAATTATCTGTTCCCTATACATGTTGGTAACAGGCACTTCAGCAGTCGGTATAAGGAAATAATCGGTATTACTTACTTTAAATGCGTCCTCTTCAAATTTGGGCAGTTGTCCTGTTCCAATCATACTGTTTCTATGTACTAAGAAAGGTGGAAATACTTCTTTATATCCATGTTTATCTACATGCAAATCAAGCATAAAATTCATCAATGCTCTTTCAAGTCTTGCTCCCAATCCTTTGTAAAATGTAAATCTTGCTCCTGTAACCTTTGCAGCTTTAGAAAAATCAAGTATATCAAGATTTTCTCCTATTTCCCAGTGAGGCTTTGGAGTAAAATCAAATTTTCTAGGCTCACCCCATCTTCTTACCTCTACATTGTCTTCATCACTGTCTCCCAATGGAACGCTTTCATTCGGTATATTGGGTATTGTTAGAAGAATTGCGTTTAGTTCTTCGTCAATTTTTCTAACTTCTCCGTCCAACACTTTTATACTATCCGAAAGACTTTTCATTTCATCCATCAGAGATGATACATCTTTGCCTTCTTTTTTATATTTAGGAATAAGCTTTGAAGTTTCATTTTGCTTACTTTTTAACTGTTCAACTTCCACAAGTGTTTTTCTTCTTTTCTCATCAAGGTTGAGCAGCTCTTCTACATCAAAGCTGTCCTTTCTTTTTTGTAGTGCCTTTTTTAGAATTTCCGGATTACTTCTTATCAATTTAATATCAAGCATAATCATTACTCCTTACTGTTAATTATATAATTTTATATAAATTTACTTATTTCTATTTTTTATTTATGACTAATAAAACTATCTGCTAATTTTTTTATTTTAAACTTTATTTATTTTCTATTATTCTCAAAAGATCCTTCGCATCTTTATAATAACTACTGCCTGGATAATTACTTATAATGGTATTTAGCGCTTCTTTCGCTTTATCATAATTTCCAATATAGTATTCCGAGTATGCTATAAAATAGTAACAGTCATCTGTATAATATTCATTATCATTAAACTTTAATGCTAGATTTAGACTATTTATGGCTTCATCATATTTTTTATTCCTATAATTATTATATCCTTCCAAATAAAATAATTCCGATGCCTTCTTATATGTTTTATTGACCAAATCCTCATATTTTATTTGCAAATTACCACTGGTTATACTTTTGCTATCTATCTTATGCAATATAATTGCACATTCTTTAATATTTCCTTCTGAATATTCCAGATCAGCTTTTATTATCTCTTCATAGAGATTTTTCTCGCTTTCTCTTTTATCCTCCAAATCCGAAACTTCTTTTTTTAATGATTCATTTTCATTAAGTACCTCTTCCACTTTGTCTTTAAGCTGATTTATCTCTTCCTTTAGCTTCTCATTTTGAGCTAAAGCAGAACTCAAATTATATTGAAATATGTTATTTTCATTTTCTTTATCAGTCAGTCTGTTTTGAAATTCTTCGAGGTCATTATTAATTTTTATCTGACTATATCCCGTCCATAAAAGTACAATAGCTGCACAAGCAAATAATATTATCGAATAGACCCACAATGTTTTGCTGTCTTTGTTTTTATACATTTTATTCACCCATTACATAATTTAATAATTTATTTTCTTTGATTCGGATATAGCCTGCAATTCTTCTGCCGAAAGTACGTGTTTAGAAGTTCCATTTACTATTTTCTTTGCATATGTTGTCGAGCTCTCTCTTGAATATATTCCGCTTATTACAACTCCATTGTCATTTTCATCTAGCAACGCTATTGAAAAACTCAAATCACTTCCTACATCGTCAAATGCGTTATATCTGATTACTCCAACTTTTTGTATGCAACGTTGCAAATCTCTTTCCAGGCTGCTTACTCTGTTTTCTATTTCTTTATTCTTTAATGATATGTCATTTGACAGGTTTATATTATCCAGTAACAGTTGTTCAATATTTTTTTCATCAGATCCATTCATGAATTTTTTATATTTTTTCTTGAGTTCTTTTAATCTACTACTGATTATAAGTAATGATATCAACAATATCAGAATTAATATCGAATTTCCAGCCAATATAAACGGGCTGTAAAATTGAATCATCTCAGTTATAGTATTTGGCATTTGTACCACACTTGCTCCTTCTCTTTTTATTATTGTCTTCGTATATTATGCATTATTTATCTTTTTTGTCTACATTAATATTCTCTTTTCATATCTTTTCTTTATTTCGGCATCATATACAATTTCGTGTTTTTCAGCTTTAGCACACATTTTATTTAATCTTTTATCGCTTTTAAATGTTTCACGTGAAACATTTAGACAATATTTCATCAAGTTATTTTAATTTTGCCAATGAAAATAAATGCGTTTTTTACGAATTTAAAAATAAATGTTTCATTTTTTGTTATAAATACTCCCATAAATTTCTATAGCAAGTATTAGGCTCTATATTCGCCTACAACAAAAATAAAGCCTAAATTGATATTTTATATTACTCACCTTAAAATACTTTGTTAAAAGGGAAAATAGAGCGTCCTATTTATTTCCAACACTTCCTAGTAATTCAATAATCCTTTCCAGTTCATCATCAGAATAATATTCAATCATAATCTTACCCTTTTTATTATTGGTTATCAGTTTTACTTTAGTACCGAATATATTTTGTAGATTCTCTTCTATCTTAAGGTATTCCTCTTTATTATTGTTTTCATTTTTATTTCTTTTGCTTTCATCGCTGTTTACTTCTGCAAGTTTCCTTTTTACCAGAACCTCGACCTGTCTTACAGTAAGATTTTTATCTATTATTTCATCACAAAGTCTCTCTTGGAGCTCTTTATCTTCAACAGATAACAATGCTCTTGCATGTCCGCTTGTTATTCTACCCTCTATTAGTTTTTCCTTTACTTTATCAGTTAATCCCAGCAATCTTATAGTATTTGCAATTGCCGACCTACTCTTCCCTATTGAATTTGACAGCTCTTCTTGCGTCATATTAAAATCATTTAAAAGCCTTTGGTAAGCCTCCGCTTCTTCAATAGGATTCAAATCTTCTCTTTGAATGTTCTCAATAAGGGCAATTTCCATAACCTGCTTGTTCGATAAATCCTTTTCAACAACAGGTATCGTTGTAAGTCCCGCAAGGCGGGCAGCCCTCCATCTTCTCTCTCCTGCAACAATTTTATAAGTATCATTTTCACGCCGAACAATTATCGGCTGCACCACACCATGTTTTCTTATGGATTCCGCCAGCTGTTCAAGCTTTTCAGTATCAAAATACTTTCTCGGTTGACTGAAATTCGGTTCTATATCATTTATTTTAACCTCAATAACTCCACTGTCAACCTTTTCTTCTTCACCAGCACCGGAAATCAACGCTCCCAAACCTTTTCCAAGACCTTTTTTACTCATTGAACTTCCTCCTCAGAATATTCTATAACTTCTTCTGCAAGCTCAAGATAACATTCCGCACCCTTTGATTTCGAATCATATAATATTATCGGAAGCCCAAAGCTCGGTGCCTCACTTAACCGGACATTTCTAGGAATTATTGTTCTATATACTTTATTTTTAAAATATTTTTTACCTCTTCAACAACTTGAATCGATAAATTTGTTCTAGCATCGAACATTGTCAGTACTACCCCTTCTACATCCAAATCCTTATTCAAATGTTTTTGAACAAGCTTAACAGTCTCCATAAGTTGACTTAAGCCTTCCAAAGCATAGTACTCGCATTGAATCGGAACCAGGATCTTATCGGCTGCCGTAAGAGAATTCAATGTCAGCAGACCTAAAGAAGGAGGACAATCAATAAGAATAAAATCATAGTCATTTTTTACTGCTTCAAGGGCATTTTTCAATCTTGTCTCTCTTGAAATTGATGATACCAATTCCACCTCGGCACCGGCTAATTCAATATTTGAAGGACACAATTTTAGATTTTCGAGAGGCGTGTCAATCAAAATATCTTTTATATCAGCTTCATTTATCAATATATCATAGGTTGACTTATTAATTTTTTTCTTATCGATACCAAGGCCGCTGGTGGTATTTCCTTGAGGATCGATGTCCAAAATCAGCACCTTCTTACCTTTATAAGCAAGACAAGAACTTAAATTTACCGCAGTAGTTGTCTTTCCAACTCCGCCCTTTTGATTTGCTACTGCAATTACCTTTGACATTATATTCACTCCCTGGCTATCAACATTCGATACTAAAAACATCTTAGGTTTATTTTCAAAATTCAGTGGGGGTACTACTCCCCCACCCAGGATTAGCTTCTGTTAAATTTACGCATTCAAACACAAAAAAACTTAAAATGAGATAATAAAAATATTAAGTAATATGAATATTCTTATTTTGCAGAATGAATTACATACTCTAGTATAAATACATCCTATTGAGTATGATTTTACTTATCAATTTATTATATCATATATTCATTATTTGACAAACGAATAATTATATCTGATTTGATAATTCTACATTAAATTTTTCACAATTTTCATTCTATTATTGTACAATATTGTATTCTTAAATATACCTATAGTTTAAATTCATTATCAAATATAATTCTTTATATGTCTAAATGCATTTACTATGTTGTTTTTACCTTAGAAATGTTTTTTAGTTTGATAATAAATTTAATAAAAGCCCGAGACATCGAGTCCCTTCGCTTTTACCTATTTCATTTGATTCCAAGAATCCAAATAAAAAAATGTTTCACGTGAAACATTTTTATCAATCAAAATTTTATAAAATAAACCGCACAATAAAAGTCCGAACTATATCTTTTACAATAAAGGCCTTAAACGAATTCTAGATATTAATTTTAGATATTATAAAATATATATTACACATTATATCACGAAAAATCCAGCTTATAGAGTATAAAAGAAGATAAGATAACTAAATTTTGCGAAAAAACTTTTTTTTGATACATATAAAATATTGAAAACTCAAAATTATTTAAAATATGTACTAAAATAAAACTACAAAATAGAAAAAGATATAACCGAAATAATATCAAAAGATATCTTTTATCAAAAACAATTTCAAAAATTTCAAATCCAATAATTTTTAGAAACTTACCCTGAGGTATTATGTATTGTAAATATAAAAAAATTTATTTATTCATTAAAAATAAGAACTTTTCAGGAAACCTTACTTAAAAAAACTCTATTAAAATAAATCCAAGTCAATTATTCTTTCTGTTATTAACCCAAATGAAAAAATATGCACCAATATCCGGTTTAAAAAAATAAAAAGTTCGGGACATCGAGTCCCTTCGCTTTTTCCTCTTTCATTTCATTCCAAGATGCTAAGTAAAAAAACAGGGATAACCCTGTTTTATATATCGAGATTGGTTACAAGTTTTGCATTGGCCTGTATAAATTCTTTTCGTGGCTCAACCTTATCTCCCATCAATATTGTAAAAATTTCATCAGCTGCAATGGCATCCTCCAGTTCAACTCTCAAAATAGTTCGTGTTTCAGGATCCATTGTGGTAGTCCATAACTGATCGGGATTCATTTCTCCCAAACCTTTAAATCTCTGTATAGTACAATCTTCTTTCTTCCACTGGTTTTCTTTTATTATTTTTTCTACCTCAACATCATTGTAAGCATAAAACTCCGATTTACCTTTAGTAATCTTATATAGCGGAGGCTGTGCAATATACACATAACCGTTAGAAATCAGCGGAGTCATATATCTATAGAAGAATGTCAAAAGCAATGTTCTGATATGAGCACCGTCAACATCGGCATCGGCCATTAAAATTATTTTATGATACCTAAGTTTTGTAATATCAAAATCTTGACCGATATTTGTTCCCAAAGCAGTTATAACCGGTGTAAGCTTATCGTTTCCATAGACTTTGTCCATACGGGCCTTTTCAACATTGAGCATCTTACCCCAAAGGGGCAAAATAGCTTGAAATTTCCTGTTTCTACCCTGCTTTGCGGAACCCCCCGCGGAATCTCCCTCAACAATAAAAATCTCACAAAGAGCCGGATCTCTTTCAGTACAATCCGCAAGTTTTCCGGGTAATGTAGTGGACTCAAGGACATTCTTCCTTCTTGTAAGTTCCCTCGCCTTTCGTGCAGCTTCCCTTGCTCTTGCAGACATTAAGCATTTATCAAGTATAAGCTTGGTGACTGACGGATTCTCCTCAAGAAAACTTGCAAACTTTTCATTTATTATACTTTCAACAATACTTCTAACCTCACTGTTACCCAGCTTGGTCTTTGTCTGTCCCTCAAATTGAGGATCCGGAATTTTTACACTGATAACAGCAGTCAAACCTTCTCTTACATCTTCACCCAAAAGATTTTTATCATTTTCTTTTAAGAAATTAAATTTTCTGGCATAATCATTGAGAACTTTTGTTATAGCCGTCTTAAATCCTGTAAGATGGGTTCCTCCTTCTGCTGTTGAGATATTATTTGCAAAACTGTGAATATTTTCAATATATACATCCTTGTTATACTGCATTGCAATCTCAACATAAGAACCGTCTTTATACCCGTCAAAATAAACAGGCTCATGCAATGGGTCTTTATTTCTGTCCATGTATTCTACAAAAGAAACTATTCCACCTTCATAATGAAGCTGCTTTACAACAGGCTCATTAGGTCTTTCGTCCCTTAATACAATTTTCAAACCCTTGTTCAAAAAAGCAAGCTCTCTTAATCTTGTCAGCAAAACTTCAAAATCAAATTCCGTTACTTCAAATATTTCCGGGTCAGGCTTAAATGTAGTCTTTGTTCCGGTTATTTCTGTGTCTCCGATTATCTCCACCGGAGTTACCGGTTTTCCCCTCTCGTATCTTTGCCTGTATATATGTCCGTCACGAAAAACTTCAACTTCAAGAAACTCGGACAGCGCATTAACAACAGACGCACCAACACCATGAAGTCCTCCGGATACCTTGTATCCCTGACCGTCAAACTTTCCTCCGGCATGCAGTATAGTATGGACAACTTCAACAGTTGATATGCCAAGCTTAGGATGTATACCTGTCGGTATACCCCTTCCGTTATCAATATTTGTAATGGAATTATCTTTATTTATTATAATATTTATCTCATTACAGAATCCGGCAAGAGCTTCATCTATACTATTATCCATTATCTCATACACCAAATGGTGTAGTCCCCTTGAAGAGGTGCTGCCAATATACATTCCGGGTCTTTTTCTTACAGCTTCAAGACCTTCCAAAACCTGTATATTACTTTCATCATACCTGTTCAATTCATTATTAATCTCTTGCATTTTTCCCTCCTATATTTGCAGCGGTAAAATAATATTCAAAAACAACTTAATATTTCTTTTCTACCTTGAAAAATCATCCAAATACCCTGCACGTTTTTGTAATGTAACCGAAGAAATCGGTGACAGATAAATAATACTCTTTTTATCTATCTCGGTGATTATAAAAGATTTCGGTATATCCGATGAGATAGTCTGTATAAAGCCTTCTTCCTCAGCGATAGCCAAGAAATCCTTTGTGTCCTTAGATATGGTTGTAGTTTCCATATCAAATATAGCTATTATATTTTTTAAAGGTACTACACGATCTCCTCCGATATGCAAAAACATTACTATTCCTCCAACCGGCAATATTTATTGCTAATTATTTATATCACAACTTAGTTATTTGTTTATCTTTTTTACTCTCAACCTTTTTATTTTATCCTAAATTAAATCAAACTGCAATTTTTTTTCCTTCATACAACATAAGAACTATAATAATACATTTTTAATAATAAGCTCTTCCTGCTTGAACTCTTATATATAAATTATCTCCAAAATTTCTATTCTCAAATAAATCTTTATCTGTACAAGTAATAAAAGTTTGGATGTCTTTTATATTTTCCAGCAAAAATTCTCTCCTTTTAGAATCCAGCTCCGACATTACATCGTCAAGCAGAAGAACAGGATTTTCATCAGTCTCACTTCTAATTATCTCTATTTCTGCAAGTTTGAGAGATAACACTGATGTTCTTTGCTGACCCTGGGATCCGAACATTTTTAAACTTAGCCCATTTAACAACATCTCATAATCATCTGTGGGGACCTATTAGTGTGACACATCTTCTCAGTTCCGATGCTCTAACATTATTTAACTGTCTTACAAATTCATTCGTTAATTCCAAGGGATCCGATAAATTATGTAAGTCTATGGACGGAGAATACTTAATTTCCATGGTTTCACTACCATCCGTCAATTTAAAGTGTATTCTCCTGGATATTTCACACAGCCTTTTTATAAATTCATTTCTTGATATCATTATTCTTGAAGACAGTTCGGCGATTTTATAATCCCATACTTCAAGAGTATCTAAAAGACTTCGTTTATTTTGTATTTCCTTAAGCAAAGTATTCCTCTGCAAAAGAATTTTGTTGTATTGCTGCAAATCGTAAAAATATGATGGCTTTAGCTGACACAAAGTGATATCGATAAATCTTCTTCTTTGTGAAGGCCCTTCTTTTATTATTAAAATATCCTCGGGTGAAAAAATAACAGCCAGTAAATTACCCATTAAGTTTCCAATTTTCTTAACGGGAATCTCATTTATTTTTACTATTTTTTTCTTACCTCGCTCATATTCAATTCCGATATTTTTCTTGCCTTCAGCCTTTTTAAGCTCAAGTAAAATACTAAAGCCCGTACCGTCAATGTTTACCAGCTCGGCATCCTTTGAGGTACGGTGCGAACGTCCGGAAGCACATAAAAATACAGCCTCAATTATATTTGTCTTTCCCTGAGCATTTTGGCCATAAATTATATTTAAATCTTTAGAAAATTCTATTGATTCATCTTTATAATTTCTAAAGTTTTTAAGCGATATTTTATCGATGTACAATAATCAACCTCCAAAAAAATTAAACTATTTGGAACTTTTTACTATTTACTTCGATAATGTCTCCTACCCTTAATTTTCTTCCCCTTCTTAGTTCAACTTCATCGTTAACTTTTACCAAACCGGAATGTATTAATGATTTCGCATCGGAGCCCATCGAAACTATGTCTGTCCATTTCAGAAACTGATCTAGTTTGATAAACTCGGTATTGATTTTAACGTTTTCCATATATACACCTTCTAATCATTTTTTATTCTTACCGGAAGTATCATGTATACAAAATTGTCTCCTTCAAGGGGTCTTATTGTACATGGTCCGATACTTGAATTAAAGTATACGTCAATTATCTCATCATCTATAACTTTGAGTGCTTCGATAAAATATCTTGGGTTAAAGCCAACTTCCATGTTGCTGCCGTTTACTTCAACTCTAATTTCTTCCCTTACCGCACCTATTTCGGTATTGGAAGTAATAATGATTTTGTCGTCACAAATACTGAATTTTACAGGATACTTCTTTTCATCCGATGTAATTAGTGAGGCCCTTTCAAGGCTGGACAAAAGGTCTTCGGTTTTTAATCTTACATTGGTTTCGTACTCCGTTGGTATAATGCTTTTGTAATTTAAGTATTCGCCTTCTAAGAGCCTTGACACAACCCTGCAATTTCCAATTTCAAACAGTATTTGGTTTTGAGAGCTGTATATATTGATATCTTCATCAACCGGTTGTAAAATTTTTACTATTTCATTAAGAGTCTTTCCCGGTACAACAACACTGAATTCCGAAAAACCTTCATTGTTGAAATTTTTTCTTATGGCCATTCTGAATCCATCTATTGAAACAAAGGTAATCTCGTTTCCTATACATTCTATCAGTGAACCTGTGAGTATCGGTCTGTTGTCATCCGTACTTACGGCAAACAATGTCTGTCTTATCATATCCCTGACTGCTTTTTGACTTACCTTGATCATATTTACTCTTTCAATTGAAGGCAGTGAAGGGAAGCTATCAGAAGGCATACCCCTTAATTCGAAATGGGAGTTGTCGCATTCGATAATAACGGTATTGTTTTCTTTAACTTCAATTAATACTTCCGAATCAGGCAATCTTCTGACTATATCACCAAATGTTTTGGAGTTTAGAACAATGGATCCCTTTTCCATGATATCGGCGTTTATAAAGCATTCTATTCCCAATTCCAAATCATTTCCGGTCATTTTGAATTGATCGTAAGCTTCAAGCAATATTCCTTCCAGTATAGGTAAAGTAGCTTTTGTCGGAACTGCTTTTTGCACGATATTGATTCCTTCCATTAGCTGTTCTTTGGAACAAATTATTTTCATATCGAAAAAGCCTCCTGTTTTTATATAAGTTAATAATTATAAAATCAGTAATAATAGTAATAAGTGTTGTTGATATTGTGCATAAGTGGGTCAAAACAAGGTAAATAAATTGATTTGACCTGTTACTAAATTGTAGATATTTTGTATCCGATAATCAACAGCTTTAACAATGATTCAACTTTAATCAGGTTGTACACAAATTAATCACATGAAGTTGTCCCCATATCAACAATTTCTGTTGATATCTCTTTGTTTAAAAAAATAATAGGTTGAATTTGTGTATAAAAGTTTAAGTTTTATCAATATATATCAACAAGTAATTATTTTCCGAGTAAATTTCTCTTTATTTCACTCACAGCGCGCCTGGTTTCAGAGTTATCTTCAATTTCTTCGCTTATCTTGTCGCACGCATGTATTACTGTGGTATGGTCTCTTCCCCCAAATTCCTCTCCTATTTTGGGAAGGGACATGTCTGTGAGTTCTCGGCAAAGATACATTGCAATTTGTCTTGGAAATGCAATGTCCCTTGTTCTCTTCTTTGATTTAAATTCTTCCGGCCGTATGTCAAAGTATCTTGCCACCGCTTCTTGGATGGTTGTACAATTTAAAACTTTTGCCTTGTTTGCCGACAGTATGTCTTTTAACGCTTCGTTGGCCAAATCAACGGTAATCTCGTTTTCAGTAAGGGATGAATAAGCTATGACTCTGTTTAGGGCACCTTCAAGTTCTCTGATGTTTGATGCAATTTTGTCGGCAATAAATACAATTACATCATTGGGAACGTTGAGGTTCTCAAGCTGGGCTTTTTTCCTAAGTATTGCTATTCTTGTTTCCAAGTCCGGTGCCTGCATGTCCGCAATCAAGCCCCATTCAAACCTTGACCTTAGCCTGTCTTCCAAAGAAATCTCCTTTGGAGGCTTATCGCTCGAGAGAATTATCTGTTTGTTTGCCTCGTAAAGGGCATTAAAGGTATGGAAAAATTCTTCCTCTGTTCTTTCCTTGCCGGCAATAAATTGTATATCGTCTATTAGAAGCACATCAATATTTCTATATTTGGATCTGAATTCTTCATTTCTGTTGTCCTTGATGGCGTTAATAAGTTCGTTGGTAAATTTTTCGGATGAAACATACAAAACCCTTTGAGAAGAGTTTTGCTCCAATATGTAATGTCCAATGGCATGCATGAGGTGTGTCTTTCCAAGACCCACTCCTCCATAAATGAATAAAGGATTGTATGCTTTTCCCGGTGCTTCAGCCACGGCCAGTGCGGCTGCGTGAGCAAATCTGTTGCTGTTTCCTATAACAAAAGTATCAAATGTATATTTAGGATTCAGTATTGACAAAGGAGAATCTTCATTGTTGGTACTCTCAGCCTGCTTTGACAACTTGTTTAAATTTTCCTGTGAAGGTACTATAAATGCAATTTCATATTCTTTAAAAGTAACTTGTTTAATGGCATTTTTTATAAGGGCCTGATACCTTGACTCAAGAATTCCCTTGTTGAAATCAGCAGGGACAGCAAGGTTTATGGTATTGGCTGTCAGAGACATGGGATCAATAGTTTTGATCCATGTATTGAAGCTAATCTCTGTAAGCTCGTTTTTAAGTAGCCCTAAAGTTTTTTGCCATATTTCGTTTAACTGGGTATTCATAAACTCCTCCAAAACCATTAAAAGAATAAAAATAATAATGTTTAATCATTAAAAACTATTTGTCTTATAGTATATAAAACAATTTATCATTGGTTTAAAATTAGAATAAAAAAATTAAAAAAGTAATTAAAAATTTGTATACATACAAAATCTTTGACAAAATAAAGGCAACTTAAGCATATAATTGAAATAATTTTGTATAAGTTACTAAAAAACACATATAATATAATGGAAAAAATGTAGTTTAATAAAGCAAGAAAAATATTAAAAAGTTTTTACTCAGGTTGCCAACAGAGTTATTAACATTTTCTGTTGATAATTTGTGAGTTATCAACAGGTATTTAATATATTATCAGACTTTGGGGCAATATTCAACAAAAAAACGAAAAGATATCCACAAAAAAATTAAATGAATTTAATAATTATCCACAAAAATAGTTTCTTGACATTGATAATTAATTTAATATATAATTGATAAGGTATTTTTAGTGATTTACAATTACAATAGGGTTTTTTTTCGTTATAGTTGTATTTTGAAGCTGATATTGATATAAAACTTACTTACTTGAGAAGTTGGTAGTTTTGAATTTTATATAGCAATTTACAGGAAAGGATTGGGGGTGTTTGTTGTGTTAAGAACATTTCAACCTAAGAAAAGACAAAGAAAAAAAGAACATGGTTTCAGAAAAAGAATGAAAACTGCAAATGGCAGAAAAGTATTGAGAAGGCGCAGATTGAAAGGAAGAAAAGTTCTTTCAGCGTAAGACCGCATAAATGTGGTCTTTTTATTTAAACTGTTAAATAAAATTAAGGAGAATCAATGAAGAATACTGTTCCAATAAAGAGAAATTCCGAATTTCTAAGGCTGTATAAAAAAGGTAAATTTTACGCAGGAAAGAATATAGTACTGTATGTTATGAAAAATGGGCTTGATATAAAAAGATTGGGTATAACTGTAGGTAAAAAATTCGGGAAAAGCGTTAAGAGGAACAGAATAAAAAGGCTCATTAGAGAAAATTACAGACATTACGAAGAGTTTGTAAAAAATGGGTATGACCTTGTTTTTGTAGCGAGAACAAATGAGCAAATGCCGGATTTCACAGATATTAGGAAAGAAATGAAATTTTTGCTCAAAAAGCTTGATGTATTCGAACAGGAGAAATGGTATTGTTTAAAAGATGGGTAATATTTATAATTAGGTTGTACCAAAGATGGATTTCTCCTCTAAAAGCCGCACCCAGCTGCAGATTTTATCCTACTTGCTCACAGTATGCAATCGATGCTGTCAGCAAGTATGGTATAATCAAAGGGGGATTTATGGCTATAAAAAGGATATTAAAATGTCATCCCTTTCATCCTGGAGGGTATGATCCGGTTAAATAACAAAAGGGGAAAAAAGGAAAATGGGTATTATTTCACAGTTATTAGGACAGATATTGGTTTTTATTTATGAGAATTTATCCTTTGGCAGTTATGGGCTGGCAATTATTATATTTACGATATTTGTTAAATTGTTATTGTTACCTTTGTCCATAAAGCAGTATAAGTCATCTATGAAAATGCAGGAAATGCAGCCTTTGATACAGGAGATTCAGAGAAAATACAAAAATGATCCTCAGATGCAGAATCAGGAATTGCTTAAAATTTACAAGGAGCATAATTTTAGCCCTGCCAGCGGTTGCTTGCCTGCTCTTATCCAGCTGCCCATAATGGTATCATTGTATTATGTTATTAGAGAACCTTTGACTTATATGTTCAATATGACCAAAGAACAGATAGAGACTTTGGTAAATCAGTTGAATCAGGCCGCCAACGGCTTGCCTCAAATAAACATGAAAAGTATATATTTTCAAATAGAAGCTGCATTAAGAAGCGGAAAACTTGATGTGGTTGAAAATCTTGGTTTTATGAAAATTGATTTGGGTAAGATACCGAAGTTGAATTTTACTGAAGATGTGGCAACTTATCTTCCGTTATTGCTGATACCGGTACTTGCGATTGTTTCAACTTACTTATCAAGTAAGTTGCTTATGGCGAGGACTCAGAATTTAAAGAATTCTAAGAACTCCAATAATCAAAAACAAGATGATATGTCTGCTTCAATGAATAAGAGCATGATGTTTGTTGCTCCTATAATGACAGGTATTATTGCTTTTCAGGCTCCGGCAGCTTTGGGATTGTATTGGTTAACTAGTAATGTTTTTCAGATAATTCAAGAGTTAATAATAAATAAATTTATTTTCAAGAAGAAGGAGGACTCGAATAGTTAAATGCCACAGTTTGTAGAAAAGTCCGCTAAGACGGTTAAGGAAGCTGTTGATCTGGCTCTTGCAGAGTTGAATGCAACTGAAGACAATGTTGAAATAGAAGTTTTGGAAGAAGGAACTAAAGGCATATTCGGATTAATAGGAAGCAAGCTGGCAAGGGTAAAGGTCACTTTGAAAGAGACGGGTGGAGAAAAGGCAAAGAAATTTTACTGGATATATTCAGTAAAATGAAGGTAAGTGCAGATGTTTTGGTTGAAGAGAGTGAAGATACTATTCTCCTTAGGATACAGGGTGATGACATCGGAATAATAATAGGAAGAAGAGGAGAAACATTGGATGCACTTCAGTATCTGACCAGCCTTGTTGTTAATAAAAGCAAGCAAGGATATAAAAGACTTGTTATCGACATTGAAAATTACAGGCAAAAGAGAGAGGAGACCCTGGTAAAGCTTGCCAATCGATTAGCTGACAGGGTGATTAAATACAAAAAGGATATTACTCTTGAACCAATGAATCCGTATGAAAGAAGGGTTATACATTCATCCCTTCAAAATCATAAGTATGTAGAAACATACAGTGTAGGTGAAGAGCCCAACAGGAAAGTTATTATAGCTTTAAAATAATAGAAGCGGATAAGAAAGCCAATCGGAAAGAAAAAATATTATATGTGCCAATAATTTGGAACTTTTAAATGGTTCAAGATAAATTTTTCTTGAACCATTTTTGGCTTTTCTATTGATTCTTTATTGTAGTCTATTTTTATTGATTAGCTGTTTTTTAAAAGTTTGGATATAATAAAAGTACTGTCGATAATTTGGAGGAAGCCTGATGTATAAGGAAGATACAATAGCTGCGATATCTACTCCCCATGGTACGGGAGGGGTTGGAATAATTAGAATAAGCGGAGACAAAGCTTTTGAAATAGCGGAAAAAATATTTAAAGGAAACAGGGATTTTAAGCTTATTCGTTCCCATACCATTAACTATGGAAAAATTGTAAATCCCGAAAATGGAGCTGTGCTTGACGAAGTTCTCCTTTCAAAGATGGAAAAGCCAAAAACCTTTACGAGGGAAGATGTGGTGGAAATAAACTGCCATGGAGGAATGGTAGTATTAAAAAATATTTTGGAACTGTGCATAAAACAAGGCGCCAGGCTTGCCGAACCCGGAGAATTTACAAAAAGGGCGTTTTTAAACGGCAGAATTGATCTTTCTCAGGCTGAAGCAGTAATTGACCTGATAAACTCAAAAACCAACGAAAGCTCCAAGGCAGCAATAAACCAGCTTGAGGGAAAACTGTCCCAAAAGATTAAAGATGCAAGAAGAAAGCTCATCGAACTTTTAGCTCATATTGAAGTTACGGTTGATTATCCGGAGCACGATATTGAAGAAATAACGGGTCAGATGATATATAAGGAGATAGGAGAAATAAAGCAAAAGCTTTGCGATATAATCAAGGGTTTTGAAAAAGGAAGAATTATCAGGGAAGGAATTGATGCAGTAATAATCGGAAAACCCAATGTGGGAAAGTCATCGCTTTTAAATGAGCTTTCGGGAAAATCCAAAGCTATTGTTACCGATATACCCGGAACCACACGGGATATAATTGAGGAGTATATTAATATAAACGGCATTCCTTTGAGGATAATAGATACTGCCGGTATAAGGGAAACGGAAGATGTTGTTGAGAAAATAGGGGTTGAAAGGACCCACAAAGCAATAAATGATGCCGATCTCATTATAATGATGATTGATGCAAAAAGAGGAATGGATGAGGAAGACAATAAAATATTAACCATGCTTGGGGATAAAAAGTTGATTATTTTGATAAATAAAACGGATATTGTGGATGAAGATCAAATTTGTAAGATTGAAAGTCTTCTTGCAGGAAAAAAATATATTAAAACCTCAATGAAAGAAGGTACGGGAATAAACGAGTTAGAAAGTACAATAACAGAGTTGTTTGTACAGGGAGAGGTAAACATAAATGAAGAGGTTTTGCTTACGAATATAAGACATAAAAATCTTATTGATATGGCAGTATCAAGTATTGAGAAGGCAATGGACGCTATTGAAAATTTTATGACTCTCGATCTTGTCAGTATAGATATTACCGACGCTGCCGATTATCTTGGGCAGATAACGGGAGAATCGGTAAGTGAAGATGTAATGCATGAAATTTTCAGCAGATTTTGCTTGGGAAAATAAAAGAATTGGAAGGGATAGAATATGGGATTTGTAGCTGGGGAATATGATGTTGCAGTTGTAGGGGCAGGACATGCCGGTTGTGAGGCGGCTCTTGCCTGTGCAAGGCTGGGCGTTAAAACGGTTGTATTTGCGATAAATTTGGACAGCATTGCCAATATGCCTTGCAATCCAAATATAGGCGGTACCGCAAAGGGGCATCTGGTAAGGGAAATAGATGCCTTGGGCGGTGAAATGGGTAAAAACACCGATAAGACTTTTATTCAGTCCAAGATATTGAATTCTGCAAAGGGACCTGCGGTTTTCTCATTGAGGGCTCAGGTGGACAGAAGAAGTTATCAGATTGAGATGAAGAATACACTTGAGCAGCAGGAAAACCTGGATGTCAAACAGGCTGAAATAGTTGAAATCTTATATGATGAAATTGAAGGTAAAAAAGCGGTAACGGGTGTAAAAACCATACAGGGACGATATATAAAAGCAAAGTAGTGATTCTTGCGACGGGAACATATCTTAAAGGAAAAATAATTATCGGAGATGTGAGTTACAGCGGAGGGCCGGACGGACTGTTCCCAGCCAACAAGCTTTCGGATAGCCTTAAGGAAATGGGAATTGAACTTTTGAGGTTTAAGACCGGTACACCTGCCAGAGTAAATAGAAGAAGCGTTGATTTTTCAAAGATGGAGGAACAGCCGGGAGACGAAATAATTGTGCCTTTTTCCTTTGAAAACGACGAGATAAAAAAGGAGCAGGTATCCTGCTATCTTACATATACCACCAGTGAAACCCACAGAATAATCAGGGAAAATCTCCACCGTTCCGCCCTTTTTGGAGGTCTGATAGAAGGAATAGTCCTAGATATTGTCCTTCTATAGAGGACAAGATTGTAAGGTTTAAAGACAAGGAAAGTCATCAAGTTTTTGTAGAACCCATGGGACTTAATACTCAGGAAATGTATCTGCAGGGCATGTCTACAAGTCTTCCTGAGGATGTGCAAATTGAGATGATGAGATCGGTTCCGGGGCTTGAAAATGTTTCGGTAATGAGAAGTGCCTATGCTATAGAATACGACTGCATAAATCCTACACAACTGAAACTTTCCCTGGAGCTTCGAGAAGTGGAAGGTCTTTTTACAGCGGGACAGATAAACGGAACTTCCGGATATGAAGAAGCTGCAGCCCAAGGTATTATTGCCGGTATAAATGCAGCAAGAAAGATAAAGGGATTGGAGCCTTTGGTTTTAGACCGTTCCCAGGCATATATAGGGGTTTTGATAGATGATATTGTTACAAAGGGTACAAACGAGCCTTACAGGATGATGACTTCGAGGGCTGAGTACAGGCTTCTTTTAAGACAGGATAATGCAGACTTGAGACTTACTCCAATAGGGTATGAAGTTGGACTTATATCCGAGGAGAGGTATAAAAAGTTTGAGGAGAAGAGAAGGCTTATAGAAGAAGAAATCGAAAGAGTAAAAAGGACTAATATTGCTCCAACGGAGAAAGTGATTAATTTCCTTAAAAAGTACAACAGTACTCCTATAAAAAGCGGTGTTAAGCTTGCAGACCTTTTAAGACGTCCTGAGCTTGATTATGAGACTTTAGGAGAAATAGACGAAAACAGGCCTAATTTGACTTTTGCAGTAAGAGAACAGGTATCAATATCAATAAAATATGAAGGCTATATAAAAAGGCAAATGCAGCAGGTTGAGCAGTTTAAAAAGCTTGAAGAAAAAAAGCTGGACAAGGATATAGACTACGATGAGATAAACGGACTTAGACTTGAGGCAAGGCAAAAGCTTAACAAGATTAAGCCCGAATCGGTAGGTCAGGCATCGAGAATTTCGGGAGTGTCTCCTGCGGATATTTCGGTGCTGCTTGTATATCTTGAGCAAAAAAGAAGGCAAAAATCATAAAAATAGGAGAGTTTCTACGATGGGTGAAAGGGAATTGGAGTTAAGAGAGCTTCTAATCAAAGGAGCATCCGGCTTTGGTGTTGAACTTGACAATGAAAAGGTTGATAAATTTTTTACATATATGGGTGTGCTGAAGGAATGGAATGAAAAGATGAATCTCACTGCCATAGAAGATGAAGAAGAGATAATATTAAAGCATTTTATCGATTCCATAAGCATATGCCCAATTATCAAAGACAGAAAATCAACATTGATTGATGTCGGTACAGGAGCCGGATTTCCGGGCATTCCTGTAAAAATAGTTTTTCCGGAACTTAAGGTTAAGCTATTGGACTCCCTAGAAAAAAGGACTAAGTTTTTGGATGAAGTAATAAACATTCTCAATCTTGAGGAAATATCCTCCGTACATTCAAGGGCCGAGGACAAGGGACTGGATCCGGATTACAGGGAAAAGTACGATATATCTACTGCAAGGGCAGTAGCAAATTTGCCTGTTTTATTGGAGTACTGTCTTCCCTTTGTCAAGGTTGGAGGTTATTTTATTGCTATGAAGGGAAGCAACACGGAGGAAATTGAAAATTCCAAAAAAGCCTTGGACATACTTGGAGGAAAGATTGAGGATGTCTTGGAGTTCAATCTGCCGTTTAGTGATATTAAAAGAAATGTCGTCATCGTAAAAAAGTTTAGACAAACTCCGACAAAATATCCGAGAAAGTCGGGCAAACCATCAAAAAATCCATTGATATAAGTCTCAAAATGCAGTAATATAGCGCATTTGGACGAACGATTCTTTGTTTAAAAAAAAGGAATTGCAAAATAGCGGGCGAATATCTCCTTTATAAATTAATTAACTTTTAATGGTAACAAATTTAAGTTTAACTAAGGATAAAAACAAAATTAATTTACAAAGGATGGTGCCCTATGTTGGAAAACAGATTACAAGTTGCAAGAGCAAAGAAGGAAGAAGAACAAAAAAACATTATTTATGTGAATATTGAAAACATAAGACCAAATCCCTATCAACCAGAAAGCAATTCAACAAATTAGCTTTGGAAGAATTATGCGAGTCGGTTAAGCAGTATGGAGTTCTTCAACCCATTAATGTAAGGAAAATATCGGCCAATATGTACGAGCTTGTAGCAGGGGAAAGAAGGCTTAGAGCCGCCACTATGGCAGGGCTTACCACCATACCCTGTATTGTTGTAGATGTAGACGACAACGATTCTGCGGTTTTGGCACTTATCGAAAACTTACAGAGAGAAGACTTAAGTTATATGGAAGAGGCTGAAGGATACAGCAATCTAATAAATGAGCACGGATTTACCCAGGAAGAGCTTGCCAGCAAAATAGGCAAAAGCCAATCAACCATAGCCAATAAAATAAGGCTTTTAAAACTTCCTCCGCTAGTGAAAAAAATATTGGCGGACAACAATCTTACCGAAAGGCATGCAAGAGCCCTTTTAAAGCTTCATGACGAACAGCTTCAATTAAAGGTTTTAAAGAAAGTATGTGAAAAGGGCCTTAATGTAAAGAAGACCGAAGAGCTTGTTGAAAAGGCGATAGAGAAATATACAATGCAGCAGGAAAATGAGAAGAAAAACAAAATAAAGTTTACGAGAGCAATTAAAGATATACGTATATTTATAAATACCATAAAACAGGCAATAATCCTTATGAAAAAGTCTGGAGTGGACGCAAAAGCTGCCCAGTTTGACAGGGGAAATTATGTTGAGTTTGTTATAAGGATTCCAAAATAGGATTCGGCTAAAAATAGTATTATTTTACAGAAAGCAGGGAATGATTATTATCATACCTGTTTTTTGTACCATTTTGGTTAGTGAAATTGTTGAAATTGTGAAAAAAGTGGACAGTTTTTTAAAACTCTATTAAAATATATGTTATGGATATTATTCTTAATTATCAAAGGGCTTTATAGTTATTTCTGTTGTGTTGCTAACTTGTTAATTATATTCCATTTTTAAATATAGGAGAGAGGTAAATTTTAATGTCGGATACAAAGGATATAAAAGAGCAAAGGATAATACCTGTTAATATTGAGTCGGAGATGAAAAAGTCTTTTATTGATTATGCCATGAGCGTAATTGTTGACCGTGCTCTGCCCGATGTAAGGGATGGTCTTAAGCCTGTTCACCGAAGGATACTTTATGCGATGTATGGTTTAGGATTTACTCCGGACAAGGCATATAGAAAGTGTGCCACAACCGTCGGTGAAGTTTTGGGTAAATATCATCCCCATGGAGATGCGGCAGTTTATGACAGCTTGGTGCGTATGGCTCAAAGCTTCTCCTTAAGGTATATGCAGATTGACGGACACGGCAACTTTGGTTCTATTGACGGAGACCCTCCGGCTGCGATGAGGTATACCGAAGCAAAGCTGTCCAAGATTTCTATGGAAATGCTCAGGGACATTAACAAAGATACTGTTGATTTCAAGCCGAACTTTGACGATCATCACTTAGAGCCGGTAGTGTTGCCTTCAAGATTTCCAAATTTATTGGTAAACGGCTCTTCAGGTATTGCTGTGGGCATGGCTACCAATATACCTCCTCATAATTTGGTTGAAGTTATTGACGGAGTAATTAAAGTAATAGACAACCCGGAAGTGACTCTTGATGAGCTTATGAAGATAATAAAGGGTCCTGATTTTCCTACAGCCGGTACAATAGTCGGAAAGCAGGGTATTAAAGACGCATATGCCACAGGAAGAGGAAAAATCGTTGTAAGAGCTGTTACCTCTATTGAGCCGATGTCGGGCAACAAGCAGCGGATAGTTGTAACAGAGCTTCCGTACCAGGTCAATAAAGCCAGATTAATTGAAAGAATAGCGGACTTGGTAAAAGAAAAGAGAATAGACAGTATTGCAGATTTAAGAGATGAGTCTGACAAGGACGGAATGCGAATTGTTATTGAACTTAAAAAAGATGCAAATGCAAATATTGTTTTAAATCAGCTCTACAAAAATACTCAAATGCAGGATGCATTTAATGTAAATATGGTAGCGCTTGTCCTAAATAACGAAAAGAAGTTTGAGCCAAGAGTTATTAATTTAAGACAAGCCATAGACTATTATATCCAGCATCAGGTTGATGTAATAGTAAGAAGGACAAAATTTGATCTTGACAAGGCCGAAGCCAGGCTCATATCTTGGAAGGATTGAAAATTGCCATAGACAACCTCAATGAGGTAATTAATATAATCAGAAGTTCAAAAAATGAATCCGATGCCAAACAGGCATTGATAGAAAGATTCGGATTTACCGAAAAACAGGCACAGGCAATTGTAGATATGAGACTGGGCAGACTTACAGCTCTAGAAAGAGAAAAGATCGACAATGAGTATAATGAGCTTTTGGAGAAGATTAAATATTATAGAGACGTTCTTGCAAATGAATTTATGGTATTAAATATCATAAAAGAAGAGCTTGGGGAAATAAAGCAGAAGTACGGGGATGAAAGAAGGACAAAAATTATTCCCGATGAAAATGAAATAGAAATTGAAGACCTTATCGAAGTTGAGGAGAATGTTGTAACCCTTACTCATTTTGGGTATGTAA
Source organism: Acetivibrio straminisolvens JCM 21531 (assembly GCF_000521465.1). Lineage (GTDB taxonomy): Bacteria > Bacillota > Clostridia > Acetivibrionales > Acetivibrionaceae > Hungateiclostridium > Hungateiclostridium straminisolvens. The sequence continues at coordinate 4,197 of NZ_BAVR01000033.1, read as the reverse complement.
AGAGACTTCCTACCAGTACTTATAAGAGCCAAAAAAGAGGCGGCAAAGGAATAATGGGACTAAGTACCAGGGAAGAAGACTTCGTTGAGCACCTGTTTATAACTTCAACCCACGACTATTTGCTGTTCTTTACGAACAAGGGTAAGGTTTACAGATTAAAAACCTATGAGATCCCTGAAGCCGGGCGGCAGGCAAAAGGAATGGCAATAGTAAACCTTCTGCAGCTTGACCAGAATGAAAAGGTTACTACAGTAATTCCTATATCTGAATACAAGGAAGGCTTCTATTTGTTCATGGCAACAAAGCACGGCATAGTGAAGAAGACGGATTTAATGGAATATGACAATATTAGAAAAGGCGGACTTACGGCTGTCTCCCTGAGAGAAAATGATGAGCTTATCGATGTAAGGCTTACTGACGGAACAAAGAATATTCTGCTGGTAACCAGAAAAGGTATGTCTATAAGATTCAACGAAAAAGATGTAAGACCATTGGGAAGAGCGGCACAGGGAGTAAAAGGCATTACACTTGATGAAGATGATGAAGTAGTGGGCATGAGCGCAGATATTGAGAATGCCAGCGTACTTGTAGTGACCGAAAAAGGCTTTGGTAAAAGGACGGAGCTTGATGAATACAAGGTCCAGATTAGAGGGGGCAAAGGTATTCTTACTTACAGGGTTACCGAGAAAACCGGAAAGCTTGCCGGCATGAAGCTTGTGTCTGAAGATGACGATGTAATGATGATAAGCTCTGATGGAAGCATTATAAGAATAAAGGCAAAAGATATAAGTATTTTAGGAAGAGCAACTCAAGGCGTAACTCTCATGAGAATGGATGATGGTGTCTCTGTTGTAAGCATTGCGAGAATAGCAAATGAAGATGAAGAAGAAAAAGATGATGAAGAAAAAGAATAAATTAAATATGTAAATATGGAAAAAATAAGCCTCCCGGCCGGGAAGGCTTATTTTTCCGGTGGCGGAACAAAGGTATGCTAAATAAAAAGGAGCCGGAAAGAACTTGCTTTCCGACTCTATGGTTTTGTTGGAGTTACTTGCTTATCATTTTAAAGGTAATTCATCAATTGCTTTTAAAATATATCTTCTCAATATAGAATAATCGGTAGAGTTTATTTTTCCGTCTAAATTCAAGTCTGCATGTGTATCGGGAACATCAAACTTGTCAATTTCCCTGACAATTCGTTTTCTCATAAGGGACAGATCAGTAGAGTTTACTTTTCCGTCTCCGTTTAAATCTCCATACACTATAACAACAACCTCCTCATCTATCGGCGGATTTCCATATACTAAAACTGAATCCACATACGCAGTTATATTCGGATTTGCAATAAAATCTTTTGCTTTAGTGTTGCAGGAATAATCGTTGGACTGATCATAGGATTCAAAACCGCCCTTGACAATTCTGAACTGAATTTCTCCGGTATCGGAGCCAGGTCCCAAAATACCTGCACTGCTGTCGAAACCAATCTCAAGATAGTTATCTGCATTTTCTACCGGATTTTCGAGGTCAACAAATTTAGCCGTAATCATGTTTTCGGATAAATGAGCATAGTCACATACAAATTCCTGACTTGAGGCCGAATCTTTGGTAAACCAGTAGCGTACCTTTACATCTGAAAGGTTAACCGGTTTGGTCCCGGTATTTTTTACCTTGATAGAACCTCTGATATCCTTTGTAGCTGCTTCCGTATCGCCGTATTTGTATAGAACTTCTAAAGAAGGCTTTTGTGGTGATGGTGTAACACCCGGGCTAGGTGACGGTGTCGGCGATGGTGAAATTTTTTCAGGCTCATTTCCAAATACTTTTTCACCGTGTAGGTATAGAGGGATTCTTTCGGTTTTAATATATTCTTTGCCCAATCCTTCTCTACTGTAGTCATTTTCCGGATTCCAGTTGCTTTTGTAGTTGGAATCCTGTTTGGATATCAGTGCAAATTGAAGTTCACGGGTACCGTAAATAATACGGCCGGTCCAGTCAAACTCCACATAATAAGTACCGCTGTCATCATACTTGACAGGACCTCTCATAGTTGCAGGACCGTCATAACTTGCATTGTTTTCATCGTAATAAATCTCTACCGTCAAATCTTCGGGGGTTTGACCCGCATCCAAAAGTTCGGAAATATTGAAGAAATAACGTGCCATCATACCGGTTTCAAAACGCGGCGGACGACAAGTATCATTATAGATTTTAATGGTTACCTGGGTTCTTTCTTTGTTTTCCTGTTCAACTTTTGCTTCTATGTAATACTCCTCAACAGGGTCTTCCTTTGGAGGGAAGTACGGAATAGGTTTATGGCCTAATTCTTCCCCGTAATAGTGGTATAATCCTGCGCAAGCTCCTACAAAAGCAGCATTGTAGTCTACCGCAACTTCATTGTATACGTAGTCCGGGGTCTCGTCCACGTGGAAGTCATCAAGGTCAGGACCTCCAACCAATGCTCCCCACAGTGTATGACGATGCTCTTCGGGATCCAGCATGCTTAATGTCTTCGAACCATGTGCTGCACGATGGTGCGGGTGTTTTGCACTGTTTTCGGAATAACCTACAATATAGCTTCTGTTCATAGGGTTATCACCCATAATATACTCCATTTGACCCTTTGCCCAATCGGCAAAATCGGTTCTGCCTGTATATTTTCTGTAAACAAGAGCACAGAGCTGAGCTGCCGTATTATACCTGGCAGATCCGTAAGCATTTACAACGCTGTAGCCGGCAGGGCTCTTGGCAAGGAATGTTGTGTCATTGGGATTTTCATGGGGAATTCCGGACCAATATTCCAGATTCCAGCGGAAGATATACCAGTCTCTTTCTGTATTTGTTATAGGAGCAAGCTTTGCAAATACTCCGCCCCATACAGTATCCCAACAGTGAACCCATATGTTTTGCCATGAGTTGGTAGTGTCTCTAATGATTCTTTGCATGTAACCTGTATAAAATCCTTCGCTGTCAACTGAAACAATATCATCTATGTATTCCATGTTCCCGGTTGCAATGTTGAGCCAAACAGCGGCCCATGCCAATTCGTCATGGTCATAAGAAGAACCGTAGAATCCTCCGGATTCACCAAGTCCTCTGTATTTCTTTGCAAAATCGTAAAGGGCAATGGCAGCATCCAGACATCTTTGGGCATACTCAGGGTCTTCCTCTTTAAAGTTGAGATAATTTATTGCAAGGGAAGCCGAAGCACCTGCACATTGGTCACTTGCAGGAGTTTCAGGGGTTGCAAAGTAAGCGGGTCTTGCAAACAAATCAAGAACCTTTGAGTCTTGAAGTTCAGGCGGATTCCAGAAGTTGTGGTCGATATTTCCTTCTCCCACCTGATAACAATAAGCAATTACATTTCCGTCTTCATCTAAAAAAGTAGCCTTAAGATAAAAGTCATTAAACCATCTCAAAATTTCTTTAGCATGATCGTCTACGCCAACTTTTTCGAAAGCATCTCTAAATTCATAGAAACCCCAACCTACGGTTGATGCTGCGTATGTACCCGGAAGTCCAAACTTTACATGGTCTCCGGCGTCGTGCATTCCACCGCTTAGGTCTACGGTACCGTCTCCATCGGGGTCAAATATATGTCTGTATTTATCAATATACTCCTGTGACATATTGGTACCGAAATAATCTTCTGTCATTGGAATCAGAGGAACTTCCTTATCCTCTACGTGACAGTCCCCTCTCCATTCAAGCCTTCCTCCGGTTATTCCTTCACCGCATTTATTTGCATCGTAGAAATAAAGAGACAGCTGCAATGCTTTTGCAAAATTGAATTCCGTTTCGGCAGATACGTATGAAGGTAAGGCAACAATCGAACTTAACATACAGATTATCAAAAGAATAATCTGTACTTTTTTACAGTCATTAAGTCTGTTTTCATACTCAGTTTTCACTCTCCCCAATAAATTTTTTATATAGCTTATTTATGAACTTTCCGTTTGACGTTTAGTTTGTCACCTCCCCAAGAGAAATTATTGCAATCTGGTTAAAATATAAAAAGGCATTTTTGTTAAAATGCCCGGATAATCCGTTGCAGATTGAGTTTGGATTTATACACAAATAGAGCTTAAATACTTTTCACTATAGAAATTCATTTTTAAAATAATGTCTCTTGTTGCGAAGCAGCAAAATTTAATACATAAAAATCTTGGCATAGTAATCTTGCAGACGAATTAAAATGAG
>NZ_BAVR01000034.1 GCF_000521465.1 Acetivibrio straminisolvens JCM 21531 | reverse complement strand
CATACTAACCTTTGTAAAATAATATAAAATATTTAAATTTAAGGAAGGGAGGATCTAACTTAGAAAAGCTAAAAAAATTGTCTTGACAATGGGGAGCATTATATAACGAAGCCTTCGAAAAACGACTTGCATTTTATAGTTAATCAATCCAAAGCCCAAACTCTTTCCAAAGCCTTCTTTTAGTTATAGTAATCCGGTCATACTTAAGTTTTTTTGGGATTTTAATAGGTCTTGGCTTCATAATTCTTTTTTCTTTAGCCAGAATAACCGCTCTTTGAAGTTCTTCAATAGTTATTTCTTTCATGCCAAGTGTCAAACTCCTTTAAATAAAGCACCAATTATATATATTCAGGATGCTGCTCTCTGTACACAAAAAATGAGCAGATATATTTTATTCTGCCCATTTTCCGTGATTTATTTAATTCATGATATATCAATTTAATAGGTCATTTCTAAAGTCTTTCTCGCTTGCTGTTGTGATTTATATATTCTATCAGATTTTTTTAAATCGCTCGAAACTTTCTTGGGCCTCGGTTTAGAAGGAACCTTACTCTTGCAGCCATTTATTGTTCTCTTAACTTCTTCAAAACTTATATTATCCATAGCCATCACTCCTTGATAATATAATTATACCATAAGTTTACTATACTATCAAATACATAGCATCGTCACAGAACTTTAACAAAAGATTATTGATAATGATGCTTTCCACTTCACATATAATAGGTATTTGGGATTCAAGGACTATATAAACTGGTTTTTCGTCATTAAAAAATTCTTCAAATACGTAATAAAAAGGTATAAATAAGTAATAACTATTATTTGATTCTATTGAGCATATTTCATCATTTTCTAACTTATATTTCAAAATATTAATTTCTCCACTTTTTAAATGAAATTCCTCTTTTAGTTCTGCTTCATTTAATTCTCTCAGAACGGTAACTTTAATATTTTCTTCTTGTTCTTTAAAGTATTCAGTTAATAAAATCTGATACTCTGAAAAAATACTAAATATTTTATCTTGTTCAAATTTGTATACTACTTTTTCACAGTATTCTCTCATCCCTTCAAGAAGTTTTCCTTCAATTCTAATTTTTTCTATTAATTGATTAGTATTTTCAAATTGATTATTAATTTCTTCAGTATACTTTTCTTTTAACATTGATACTTTAGCATTACCAAAGGCATTACCAAGAGAAACCTCTGAAATATGAAAATCTGATATTATAAAAAGGTATATTAAGAAAGAAATTATCGCAATTATAATACATACTGATGCTGTGGTATTAAAATTTAAAATTCCCCCATTATTAGCCCATAAATTATATGAATCATTATTATATAAGACTTTTGGGTAAATAAATATTATAAAAAAATATGTATAAATGAAGTACACTTTACGAATAAAATGTTCCCTTTTGCTATTTTCACTATAATAATAGTTAAAAAATGTATATATTAACAATCCAAATCCAACTATATAAAGAGGCCTATTCTCTTCAAAAAAATTGTTTTCTGTAAAATAATGCATTCCCACTATAAATAGAGGAAATATACATAAAATAATCTGTTTGAATACTTTTTTCACTTGTAACCCACCTTTTATAGAATAAAATACCAAAGAACATCAAATTTATTATATAAAACCCAAATCAAAAGTTTCAATTAGAAAATTATATGCTAAAAATAAAACGAGACCCAACAACCCACTTCCGCTCTCTTCTTGCACTTATCTTTGTATTATTCTATTCTGCCTTCTCTTTTTTCATATCTTTATTTTGAAGAAGATACAAAGAAGCATACTCAACAATCTTTATTTTTTTAATATTGCACATACTATCATTAATTAAATTAAAATTTAATCACGAAAGGAAGGTGATGCCATATGCCAACTAATGAACAAGCCAATAGACTAATCCATGAGAAATCCCCATACTTGTTACAACATGCCTATAACCCTGTAAACTGGTTCCATGGAGTGATGAAGCCTTTGAAAAGGCTAAGTCAGAAGATAAGCCTATCTTCCTGTCTATTGGCTATTCGTAGATTGCTGTAATTAATCGACTTGTCATTGGTGCCACGTAATGGAGAGGGAATCTTTTGAAGATGAAGAGGTTTCCGAAATTCTAAACAAAAACTTTGTTTCCATAAAAGTGGACAGAGAAGAACGCCCGGATATAGACAACATATACATGACCGCTTGTCAGGCACTGACGGGACATGGTGGCTGGCCTCTGACAATCATTATGACTCCCGACAAAAAGCCTTTCTTTGCCGGAACATACTTCCCAAAGAAAGACCGCATGGGAATGCCCGGGCTTATATCCATCCTCAAGAGCGTGCACGACTCCTGGGTAAATGAAAAAGATTCCCTCAACAAATACAGTTCCCAGGTAGTCAGTGTAATCAGCGAATCAACGGACAATGAAGATTACTTCAACTCCATTGATGAAATTACAGAAGACATATTTGAAGATGCTTTTTCACAATTCAAATATGACTTTGACAACATTTACGGCGGATTTGGAGGTACACCCAAGTTCCCTACACCCCACAACCTATATTTTCTCCTTAGATACTGGCACAAGACTAAAGAGGAATACGCCCTTACGATGGTGGAAAAAACCCTTGACTCCATGTACAAAGGCGGAATATATGACCATATAGGTTTTGGCTTCAGCCGTTATTCCACAGATAGAGAATGGTTGGTACCGCATTTTGAAAAAATGCTGTACGATAATGCATTGCTGGCAATAGCGTATCTTGAAACCTATCAGGCAACAAAAAGCAAAAAATACTCCGATATTGCAAAAGAAATTTTTGCTTATGTGCTAAGGGATATGACCTCACCGGAAGGTGGATTCTATAGCGCCGAAGACGCAGATTCGGAGGGTGAAGAAGGAAAATTCTACATCTGGTCTGCAGATGAGATAAAAGAAGTACTGGGAGATACTGACGGAGAAAAGTTCTGCAAATATTTCAACATTACAGAGGAAGGAAATTTTGAAGGTCTCAACATCCCAAACCTAATAAACAGCACAATACACGGCGAAGACAAAGATTTTGTCGAATTGTGCAGAAAAAAGCTCTTTGACCACAGAGAAAAAAGAGTGCATCCTCACAAAGATGATAAAATCTTGACTGCTGGAACGGTCTTATGATAGCTGCCCTGGCAATTGGAGGAAGAGTTCTGGGTATTGAAAAATATACCCTTACCGCTGAGAAAGCTGTCGAATTCATATTTTCTAAGCTTACAAGGCCCGACGGAAGGCTTCTGGCACGCTACAGAGACGGGGAAGCTGCGCTGCCTGCATATGTTGACGACTATGCATTCTTAATATGGGGTCTTGTTGAGCTTTACGAGACAACTTACAGGCCACAGTATCTCAAAAAAGCCATTAAGCTTAATAATGACCTCATTAAGTACTTCTGGGATAATGAAAAGGGCGGGCTTTTCTTATACGGCAATGACAGTGAGCAGCTTATTGCCAGACCGAAGGAAATATATGACGGAGCCACTCCGTCCGGTAATTCGGTCGCAGTTTTAAACTTTCTAAGACTTGCCCGTTTGACAGGACAACAAGACCTCGAAGAAAAAGCGAATCAGATGTTTACCCTTTTCGGAAGCAAAGTTGGCAGCATGCCGAGAGGATATGCTTTTTTCCTGACAGCAATGCTTTTTTCACAATCCAAAACAAAAGAAGTTGTTCTGGTCGGAGACAATCTCAAAGACACCCAAAACATGCTAAGCATTATCATCGAAGATTTTAGGCCTTTTACAACATCTATTTTATACTCGGAACAGCATAAGGATTTAAAAGAACTGGTGCCGTTTATAGATAATTACACTGCAATTGAAGGCAAACCAACGGCTTATGTCTGCGAAAACTTTGTCTGCCATGAACCGATTATTGACAGCAACCAGTTCCGTCAAAAGTTAAATAATTAGATTGATAGCAATAAAAAGTACAAGTTTTATAAAAAAAGCAGAAATTTTTAATTTTTTTTTTACGACAATAAAAATAGAAAAATTTTCGAATTAGTATTAATGAAAAGGGCACCTAAGATATAACTTAGTGATGTCATTAAAATTTTCATATGCTAACAACTGTAGATTCAAAACCTACAGTTCATTTTACCACTTCTAGAAGTATCCCTCGCCCCAAGGGATACTTTCTCTATTCTAGACTTTATTCACTCTCTACCGGTATGATATTCTCAACCATTAACACATCCTCTACCTCTGCAATATCGGATATAGCCTTTCTCATAGAAAGCTCCCCGGCTAAGTGAGTTACAAATATCAGCGGAACCGCATCTTTTCCCTTATCTTTCTGGATTACAGATGCTATGCTTACTCCATATTTGCCAAAGCATCCGGCAATTTTGGCAAGAACACCGGGCTTGTCCTTTACCGTAAGTCTGACAAAGAATTCACTTTCCCAATCATCGCTGAATTTTATCTTCTCGCAGAGCCTTCTTCATTATTGTAAAAACTGATATACCTGTGCTTATCCTTCTGATGACATGCAGTAATTATATCCGATACAATTGCACTTCCGGTAGGAAGGTCTCCGGCTCCTCTTCCGTACAGCATTATATTTCCTACTGCATCCCCTTTAAGGAACACCGCATTAAAGGAATGCCTCACAGCAGCCAAAGGATGATCAACGGGAATAAATGTGGGATGCACTCTTACTTCAATGGTATTGTTGCGCTTTTTGGCAATAGCAAGAAGACGGATTGCAAATCCCAGCTCCCTGCCGTATTCGATATCTTCTATGGTAATTTTAGTAATACCTTCCCTGTAAATCTTGTCAACATCCACCTTCTTATGAAATGCCATGGAAGACAATATGGAAATTTTGTACATCGCATCATAACCTTCTATGTCTGCAGTCGGATCCGGTTCTGCATATCCCAATCTTTGTGCCTCTGCAAGTACATCACTGAAATCTCTGCCCTCTTCGGACATCTTTGTAAGTATATAGTTTGTGGTACCGTTAATTATACCCATAATTTCGCCAATCTTGTTTGCCTGAAGCGACTCTGCAAGGATCTTGATAACCGGAATACCTCCTGCTACGCTTGCTTCATAATAAAGACCCACTCCATTTTCTTTTGCAACCGCTTGAAGCTCCAAACCATGCTTTGCAATAAGCTCTTTGTTTGCAGTAACGACAGTCTTCTTATTTATAAGGCAGGACATAACATAATCCTTTGCAGGCTCCACACCCCCCATGAACTCGGCAACAATGGAGATTTCAGGATCATTGACGATTTCCTCAAATTTATCCGTCAGAATTGAATCCTCAACTTCCACATCTCTTTTCTTATTAATATCCCTTACAAGGATTTTTGCAACTTTCAGCCGTACTCCTTCACTTAGAAAAATATCATTTCCATTATCGCGAATAATTTTATAAGCACCGGTTCCAACATTTCCGAAACCAAGAAACCCAATTTTTACTTCTTCCATATCAAATCTCCTCCGAAAATCATTATACCAACTTATTTATTTTGATTATAACAATAAAATCTTCTATTTCAAGCCCCATGTCCGTTCCAAAACTTCTTTATATTCTCCGATATATTATTCCCGCCAACTCTGATATAGGGAAACCAATCCCTCGGAAAAAGTGCAAGATAACCGGGGCTTGTAAACCTGTTATCAATTAAAAGTATGACTCCCTTGTCATTTTCCGATCTTATAACCCTTCCCGCTGCTTGCATAACCTTGTTCATTCCGGGATACATATAAGAGTATTCAAAGCCAAGCCGGTTTTTATTCCGGAAATACTCCCTTATGATATCCCTTTCATTGCATATTTGAGGAAGACCTACGCCTACTATAATTGCACCTATCAGCCTGTCGTCTCTTAGGTCAATTCCTTCGGAAAAAACCCCACCCAATACGCAAAAACCCAGCACAGTTTCCTGAGGATCAACTTTAAAAAGCTCGAGAAAATCCTCCCTTTCCTTTTCCGTCATGGAAGCCGACTGGGTATAAAGCTTAATATCACTGCATTCCTTTTCAATCAACTCATAAACCATGTTCATATATTGATAAGACGGAAAAAAGCAATGTAATTTCCCTTTTTGGCTTGGACAGTGGATTTTATGCACTCGACCACCTCATTGCAGCTTTTATCTCTGTCCTGATAACGGGTGGATATCCTGTCGGCTATCATGAGACATCTGTTATTCACATCAAAAGGTGAATCCAAATACATAGTATAGTCATCCGGCCCGCCTCCCAAAACTTCCTTGAAATAGTCCAAAGGCAGCAGAGTGCTGAAAAGAAAACCGCAGCCTTACCTCTTTTTAATGCTTCACTTAATAGATGGGAAGGGTCAATGCAAAAAAGCTTTATTTTAACATCATTATCGGATTTCTCCACAAAGGTAACGTACCTGTCGTCATAAAACTCGGATATCTTAATATACATAAGGGCATCATAATAAAGCTGAAGGAGATCTTCATTTTCAGCTCCCTTTTTAGCACTATCCACCAAGTATTCTTCACATTCGCCAATGAGTTTTCTTAAAATCAGGTATATATCACTTTGCTCTTCTTTACTCACAAAATAATCGTTATCACCGCAAAGCTTTTTCATGTTCAGCATAAACGAGTTAAGTTTTTGCAGCGTCTTGGATATTTTGGGACTTTCGTCTTTCATTGCTTTCTTTAGCATAAGAAAGCTCTTTTTTGAAAGCTGTGCCGAAAACATTTCTCTTGCCCTGTCCACAAGGTTGTGTGCCTCATCCACCAGAAAAACGTAGTCACCGCCCGTATCGGAGAAAAACCTTTTTAAGTATACCTTCGGGTCAAACACATAATTGTAGTCGCAAATTATTGCATCGGCCAAAGGGTAAGATCCAATGCAAACTCAAAAGGGCAAACTTTGTGGGTCATTGCATACTGCTCTATGACCTCCCTTTTGATTTCATTTTCATTGGTCAGTATATCCATTATCGCCTCATTTACTCTGTCAAAATGCCCCTTGGCATACTCGCATTTCTCCGGTTTGCAAACAGCTTTCTCCATGAAGCATATTTTTTCCTTTGCAGTAAGGGACACTGTTTTAAATAAAAGTCCCTTTTCTCGCATTTTGGCAAAAGCCTCTTTGGCAACACCCCCTGTAACGGTCTTTGCCGTAAGGTAAAAGATTTTTGACGTATGTCCCTCCCCCATGGCCTTAACCGCCGGAAACAAAGTTGAAATTGTCTTTCCGATACCCGTAGGTGCCTTTACATAAAGTTTTTTACCCTCTGTAATGGTCTTGTAAACAGCTACCGCAAGTTTTCTTTGACCCTTTCTATATTTTTCAAAAGGAAATTCAAGAGCCTTAATCGAGCAATCCCTCTTTACCTGCCAATCAAACGCCAACCTTGCCCATACATAATATTCCTCAACCAATTCATTAAAAAACCGGCTAAGCTGTGCCATATCGAACTCATTAACAAGATATTTTGTTTCTTCTGTTTCCAAATGGCAATAGGTAAGCCTTACTTTTATCTTGTCCAAGTTTTCGTTTGCTGCAAGGATATATGCATAGCATTTGGCCTGCGCCCAGTGCAGGGAATTGTAGAACTCATCAATTAATTCTAAAGGCGCTGTTGTTGTTTTTATCTCGTCAATTGTAAAACAGCCATCCTCATTTATTACACCATCTGCCCGGCCTTCAACCGTGAGAAAAAAATCGTCAAACTCAACAGTAGTCTTTAAAAACACTTCCGAACTATATTCATTACCCTGGGCCTTCTGTATTTTTTTATGAAGTCTTGTGCCTTCAGCGGCTCTGCTGCTTCCGGTAAAGGAACTGTCAATATCACCGTTCCTTAGCACAAACTCAACCAGATTCCTTACCGATATCTTTATTTCCTTTTTACATTCACACATTAAACTCAACCTTTTCCATTATATGAGCTTTCACAATTTAATTAATTCTTTCTTCTATAAATACTATATCTCTCATTATAATCAACAAAATACTCATATCCGTCATTTAAAAGCAAACCTTCACTCTTACCCGTTACCAAAAATCCCCCGGCATCCAGAGAGTTGTAAAAATGCCGAAGCACTTTTCTCTGCAAAGGAATGTCAAAATAAATCATTACGTTCCGGCAAAGAATCAACTGGAATTCATTCAGTATACCTTTTTCAATTACACTGTGCTGAAAAAACAAAATATTCTCTTTAAACTCGTCCTTAACCTTTATATAGTTTTTGGCAATGTCAAAATAGTCGGTAAAGTTTTTCGAACCTCCTGCATTTTTGTAATTGGCAATATCGGCATCTATTGTACCAATAGAATACAGGCCGTTCTTTGCTCCTCAATTACATAAGGATTTATATCAGTGGCATAGATCTGCACCTTGTGAAGCATACCTAATTCTTTTAAAATTATTGCCAGGGAATAAGGCTCTTTTCCGTTGGAGCAACCTACACTCCATATCTTAATATGGGAATAGGAATCTAAGCAAAGCAATACCCTGTCCTTTAGGAATGTAAAAACTTCAGGATCCCTGAAAAAATTCGTAGTATTTATGGAGAAATCCAAAAAAGCTGTTCAAATACATCCTGATCGGAAAGAGCCAGCTCTCTGAATTCCTCAAAACAAGTTATACAATATCTTAGCATTGATATTTTTATTCGTCTTATTATACTATCCTTCCGATACTCTGTAAAGTCAAAGCCATACTTATCGTAAATATCCCGAAGGAACTCTTCCACTTTTTCCGGTTCAAAAGTCTCACAGCTTATTTTTTCATTGCTCTCCCAATCTTTATTTAATATGGACTTTTTCTTTACAAAAAAACACTTTATCCCCAGAGACAGAAAATATGAATACAGGTATGCTTTAAGCACAAATACCTTGCATTTATTGCGTTCCTGCAACTTTATAATTTTTTCAACAATTTCCCGTGTGACAATATTCGCATCTAAAAAAGTAATATGAATCTCATAACCCCGGTTTTCATTAATACACTCCAACAGTCTGTCCGTTTCAGCTTTCGAATCCAATTCGCCCATAACTGAAATATGCATTATGTGTCCGTTTCTAGCTCTATGAATATACAAACAACTGCACCCCAACCCAAATAGAAATTAAATTAAGAAGATAGAATGATTGCCTAATTCTCTTTAGCTATCCAAGCTTTTATAAGACGTATCAGCACGTCATAATCCACCGGCTTTGAAATATAGTCATCCGCTCCGGCTTCAATACACTTTTCCCTGTCAGCCTTAAGAGATTTCGCTGTAACTGCGATAATGGGAATATCTTTAAGTTTTTCGTCTTTCCTTATAGCTCTGATAGTCTCATAGCCGTCCATCACCGGCATCATAATATCCATCAGTATTAAATCCACTTTATGAGACCCCAGCAATTCAAGGGCTACCTTTCCGTTTTCTGCAGCAATGATAGTGGCTCCATAATCTTCAAGAGCCGATGCCAAGACAAAAACATTTCTGTGGTCATCGTCAACAATCATAATGGTTTTTTCCTTTAGACTTAGTGCATACTCCCTCTTCATTTTCGAAAACAGATAGCAATTGCTGTCCACATTTTCCTTAATCCTCATAAGAAAATTAGTCAGCTCATCTTGAAGCCTTTTCTCTGAATTTGCTGTCTTGATAATTATTCTGTCTGCATACTTTCTTATTTCTTCCTGTTGTTCTCGCGAAAAGTCCTTTTGAGTATAAACAATCAGCGGAATATCCATATTTTGCTCGTCTATATACTTGCAGATATTTATCCCGTCCCTATCTTTTAATTCCACATTCAAAATCACAGCATCGTATACATTCTTTTTAAGCTCAAATTTTGCCTGGTTCTCTGTAGATACCACTTTTACTGCTATACTCTTATCTTCAAAGAGTTTCTTTATGGTATTCTGCCAAACTGTATCTCCCCCTACAACCAGAATTTGTCTGGGATTTTTGGCAGAATAATTTAATAAGAACGCCATAATTTTCAAAACATCATCTTCTTCAAGGGCAGAAATTACATGTACAGGAATTTTTCTTAGCTCTACTGTGCTCTTAATCTCTCTGAGCACTTCGACTCCACACATGTCGGGAAGGATAATATCCAGCAGAATTCCATCCACATTTGTATTTTTCGCTATCTCCAAGCCTTCCTTTCCGTTTCCTGCCATAATAGTGTCAAATCCCATGCTGTCATTTATCTCTCTTATGTACTTTGCAAAATCCGCATTATCTTCAATAACCAGTATAGTCTTGCCGTTTTTCGGTGTGTTTAAAGCCTTTTTATCCATGTCTTGTTTTAATCCCGCAGCATACCTTACATTGATTTTTTTGATAAGACCAGGCAGTTTAAGAGAGAATGTGCTTCCCTCTCCAACCTTGCTGCTGACTTCTATTTCGCCATTCATAAGGGATGCCAGCTTCTTTGATATGGACAATCCAAGTCCTGTTCCTCCATACTTTCTTGATATCGTTCCGTCCACCTGCTTAAACTCCTGGAATATTACAGAAAGGTGTTCTTCGGAAATACCAATTCCGGTATCGGTTACCGAGAATACGGCACCACCTTCTCCATCCTTATCCACTGCCGCTTTTAAAATTATAGAACCCTCTGCGGTAAATTTAAAGGAGTTGGAGAGAAAGTTTCTTAATATCTGGGAAATTTTATCCCTGTCTCCAACCAACATTGAATTTATTGAATCCTCCACAACAAAAGAAATATTTTTTTCTTTTGCCGAACCTTCAAACATCTGTCTTAAGTCCTCCATTAATTCACTGGAATGGAAAGTAAAAATATTCAAATTCATTTTACCCGATTCAACTTTTGACAAATCCAGAACATCATTAATCAGTCTCAAAAGCTCCTGGCCCGCTTTATTTATTACTTCCACCTTTTCCATATCCTTTTCGTTAATCTCACTTATTTTCTTTCTTCCAAGCATTTTGGAAAGGAGAATAATTGAGTTCAGCGGCGTCCTGAGTTCATGGGACATATTAGTCAAAAATTCAGTTCTGTACTTATTGACCTTTTCCAATTCTTCAGTTCTTAATCTAAGCTCCCGGGTTGTCTTTTCAAGATCCTCGTTCTTGACATTCAGCAGCCTAGCCTGCTCCTCGAGAAGTTGCTGCTGTTCTTCAAGCTGGGAATTTGTCTGCTGCAATTCCTCACTTTGCTGCTGAAGCTTCTGCTGCTGGTCTTCAAGCTGGATATTGGTTTGTTGAAGTTCTTCAGTTTGTTTTTGAAGAAGGATTTGCTGTTCTTCCAAAACTCTGTTCGCTTCTTCCAGCTCACTCGCTTTCCTTCCCGCCTCCTGTTTTGCAGCCTCGGTAATTTTTAAAAGGTTTACAATCCTGTTATTCTGTACTGCAGTATATAGATATGTAGATATAATCCTGGCAGCCTCATTCATCAATTCCTGTTTTAGCTCTACAAAAGGCTCAAAAGAAGACAGTTCCAAAACTCCGTAAAGGTGCCCCTGATATAACAGCGGCATGGCATAAATATTAAGAGGTGCCTCACTCACAGTGCCTGTAGTAATCAGTGCTTCATGCCTTTTTACATTTTTCAAAAGAATCGGTTTTCTCTCAAGGGCCACCTGACCTATGATTCCTTCTCCCAGTTCATACTGATTTGACAACCGATCTCTTTCGGTAAAAGCATAGGATGAATTCAAATACAGCTTCTTATCCTCATCATTATAAAGATAAAGCACCCCGTTTCCGGCATCCATAATGCTTGCCAGAAAAGTTACTGCTTTATCTGTAATCTCAGTAAGATCGAATTTTCCGGCAAGTTTCTCATTAAGCGAACTACAGCTGTCCTTTATCCAGAATTGCTCTTTTAGATTTCTTACAAGCTTATTGTAGTAATTGGCCATATTAACCAGTTCATTTTTTCCGGTAAGGTCTGCTTCAATAAGCTCCCTGGTGTTTGCACTGGTTTGCATTACATGCTGCAAATATGAAATAGGCCATATTATGCTCCTTATTACAATGGTAAAAAGAACAACCGAAATAAACACTATTATCCCGGTCCAATAGAATATACTGTTTTTATGGTATGCCTGTATTTTTGCAGATCGGTTAATAAGGCTCAGGGCCTCATTCTCTTCAATCTTGTCCAGATTATCCAAACGTTTTTCCAATTCCTCGACAAATTCATTGTTTTTAGCAGTGAGTTCAGTTATCTCATCAAGGTGCTTATTCTCTTGTATCAAGACCACAATATCTGCTCGACTCTTTCTCCACTCGTCAAATATTTCCGCTGCTTCGCTTATCAGCTGCTTTATTTCTCCGTTATTGCCGGAATTGGACTCTATTATCTCAAAGTTTTCCAAAACCTGATTATCCAATTCCTTGATTTTATCCGATTCATAATAAACATTCTCAACATTATTAAGCAGCAAAAGCTCTCTTATTCCCCTGTGTATTTTCATTATTGCGACCTTTGCTTCTCTAGCGGCATTTGATGTTCTCAAAGATTGGGTATAGATATCTTCGGAGACTTGTCCAATTTCACTTACATTCCTAAAAGCAACCACTGCAAAAACAATAAACAGTATCAGCCAAACTGCAAACAATCCCCACATTCTGTGCTGAATTCTCATATTCCTCAGCAGTTTCATTAGCAATACCTCCCCCAAAATTCGTTCAGTGCTTGTCGATATAAGCCTTAATAGTAAATGTCGGAAAATTCTATATGTACATTATGATGCATCTTTTCACATTCTTCTTTTCTATCCGGAACATCTGCCTGTTGAGCGTCCGAATCCTTTAAGCCCGCAGGAATCTCAACAATAAACTCGCTTCCCTTATTGTACTCGCTCTTTACCTTAATGCTTCCGCCATGCAATTCTACCAAGGACTTAACAAGACTCAAACCTATACCGCTTCCTTCATTTTTTCTGGTCAAAAGATTATCCACCTGCTTGAACCTTTCAAAAATCACTTCAAGCTTGTCCTCTGTGATGCCTATACCGGTATCTTTTACGCTTATTTGAGCAGTCTTGCCGCAGTCCTTCACCTCAACCTTTATAGTTCCCCCCCGAGGTGTAAACTTTATCGCATTAGACAAAAGATTTAATATTATTCGCTCCATTGCGCTCTGATCGCAGAAAGCAAACTTTTCTTCCACATCGGTGTCAAATATCAGAGATACACCTTTGTTTCTTGCATATTCTACAACCAATAGAGTAATGTTTTCAACTATCTCAACTATATTATAACGGGACAATTGCAGTTCAAAATATCCCGAATCTATTTTGGTAATGTCAATCAGATTGTTGACAAGTCTTAGCAATCGATAGCAATTTTGCTGCTGCATGGCAATCTTACTGCGAATTTTTTCTCTGTCGAGCGCTTGGTCATCATTCAAATATGAATTAATTATTTGAGTTGTGCTGTATAGTATGTTAAGAGGAGTCCTAAGCTCATGGGATATATTAGCAAGAAAAATACTTTTTGCTTCGTTTGCCGCTTCCGCTGCCTCCTTTGCAGCTCTAAGCTCCTCTGTCTGCTCCCTTACCCTTTTTCAAGAATCACATTCATTGTTCTCTCTTTTTCTATCAGTTTCAGGTAGACATTAATTCTGTTAATAAGCTGATATTCGTCAATAGGTTTTGTGAGATAATCGACAGCACCAATTTCGAAACCCCTTCTTTGAAACTCATCACCAATATAGGAGGCTGTTAAAAAGACTATGGGTATACTACTTGTCATTCTTCTTTTCTTTATTATCGAAGCCAGCTCAAAGCCATCCATCCCCTCCATTTGAATATCAAGTATAATGAGATCTACTCTCTCCTTAAATAGAATTTTTAATGCCTCTTCTCCCGAATCTGCTTCTATTACATTTGCATTTATGTGTTCTTCGATAAGAGCCCTCAAAGAAAACAAATTATTCTCGTTGTCATCCACAATTAGAATTGTGTACACAGGATCTTGCATTATTATCCCCCTTCAAGATAAAACAAAAGTTGTTCTATTACAAAATTCTCAATATTCGACATCATATAGGAAAAGCCCGTTTGATGGTGCTGTATATCCGGCAAGACTTCTATCTTTGCCCCTTAGTATACTTTCCACGGAATCAGGCTTATTTTTCCAAGACCAACTTCTATTAGTGTTCCCGTCATAATTCTAACCATATTATACAGGAATCCATTTCCATAAAACAATATATCAATCATCTTGTCCTTCATCTCTATGTCTATCGAATAAACCTTTTTAACCTTGGACTTCTTTTTGCTTTTTAAAGACGTAAAGCTTGTATAATCGTGCTCTCCCACAAGATATCGGGCAGCAGCTCTCATCAAATCAATATCCAAACAATCGGGTATATGACAGGTGTATTTCCTGTAAAACGGATTGTGAAACTTGTCATTCCATATCCTATAAAGATACTTTTTCGCCTTTGCATTATATCTCGAGTGAAATCTTTCGTCCACTTCCTGCATATCCGGAATCAGAATGTCTTCGGGAAGATATCTGTAACAGTAATCGAGCATGGCTTCCAAAGGCATTCTGCTTTGGGTGCGGAAATTGGCCACCTGCTTTATGGCATGCACTCCTGCATCGGTTCTTCCCGAACCAATGACTTCTATATTCTCCCCTGTCATTGCACTTAGAACCATCTCTATTTTTCCCTGAATAGTTTTGTCGGAGTCTCCAAGTCTTTGCCATCCCAAATATCTGCTTCCATCATATTGTACTGTCATTTTTATGTTTCTCATAAACCGGTACCCCACATATACAAAAGTATATCCATTATTATATATGGTGCAATAAAATAACCCGGTATGGCTTTAATTATACCGTACCGGGTTAACAAACCAAATAATATACAATATTATTATGCCATACCTTCAAAAGTCTTCCTTATTTCTTTTAAGAAATCCTCAGTATTAACTATTTTCTTATCTGCAACTTCAGACAGGGAAGCAAGATCCTTTGTCATTACACCGTTTTCTATCGTTTGAATGGATGCTTTTTCCAGCTTAGTTGCAAAATCAACAAGCTCTTTTATACCATCCAGTTCTCCACGTTTCTTTAATGCGCCTGTCCATGCAAATATGGTTGCCATTGAGTTGGTGGATGTCTCTTCTCCCTTAAGATGCTTGTAATAGTGTCTTGTAACGGTTCCATGAGCTGCTTCAAACTCATACTTTCCGTCAGGTGAAACCAATACGGATGTCATCATTGCAAGACTTCCGAAGGCAGAAGCCACCATATCGGACATTACATCACCGTCATAGTTCTTGCAAGCCCAAACCATGCCGCCTTCCGACCTTATAATACGAGCAACCACATCGTCTATCAATGTGTAGAAATACTCTAAATTTTTAGCCTCAAATTTTTCCTTGTATTCGGTATCATAGATTTCCTGGAATATATCTTTAAATCTGTGGTCATATGTCTTGGAAATAGTGTCCTTGGTTGAAAACCAGAGATCCTGGTTCATGTCAAGGGCATAATTAAAGCAAGCTCTTGCAAAGCTCCTAATGGATTTGTCGGTGTTGTGCATACCCATTATCACACCGGGGCCGTCAAACTCATGAATGGTCTGCTTTGAAACCTCTCCGTTTTCAGATGTAAATACAAGTTCAGCCTTTCCTGCTGCCGGCACATAATATTCCACATTCTTATATACGTCACCGTAAGCATGTCTTGCGATGGAAATGGGCTTCTTCCATCCCTTGACAAAAGGCTTTATGCTGTCTACAACTATCGGCGAACGGAAAACAGTACCGTCAAGAATTGCCCTGATTGTACCGTTCGGACTCTTCCACATCTTTTTTAAGTTGTATTCCTCAACCCTCTGAGCATTGGGAGTAATAGTAGCACATTTAACGCCCACGCCGTATTTCTGAATAGCTTTGGCAGCATCAATTGTAACCTGATCCTCAGTCTTGTCCCTGTATTCAAGTCCCAAATCGTAGTACTCTGTATTGAGCTCTATGTATGGCTCCAAAAGATGTTCTTTTATCATTTTCCATATAATTCGGGTCATTTCGTCTCCGTCCATCTCGACCAGAGGAACTTTCATTTTAATTTTGCTCATAACTTATCTTCTCCTTCTATTTGAAATATTTAAGTGTTTTTTAAATCATTGTTACTAATTTATCAAAGTCTCCTATTTATTTTAAATTAAAATCACGCTATTATCAAGGTACTTTTGGACAATATTGTACAATATTTGAATATATCGCTTTGCTCAAATTTCCCTAAAAAAACAATGAATATCACGGAAGTCCGGCCTTGCCATGATATTCATTGCATATAATAATGAGTTAGTTTTTAACTTAAAAAATCAATTATTTTTTTCTCTTTTTCAGCACTTTATTAATATCTTTTTCAAGTATTTTAGCATCCAGCCCGTCATATTTTGCTGTTAGCATATTATCCGAAAGGGATAAAAGCTTGTTGTCATTATCGACTTCAAACAAACCATCCTCAAAATCCACAGACGAATATACGTTTTCTTTGTCCGGGTGTTTACGTAAAATAAATATCATTTTCCGGCCTTTTCTAACTTTCGTTTCACCATCATCATTTCCGGCCGAACCAAACTGGTGAAGCTCAATTGAATCTGTATCAATATCGCCATACAATACCCTGTTCACTTTAATTTGCGAACTAGTCACATTATACGCCGGTGCATTTTTACCGGGAAACATTTTTTCGAATTTTTCCTCTGCTGCTTCAGCACGAAATCTGCACAAAAAATCATTCTTCAATGAGCCAACAACTTTTCCGGATAAATCCGGATTATCATTGTATTTGACGGGCACATCATAAAAAGCAAAAATACAACTTGCCGATGCAATTAAAAAAACAAATACAAGTATTGATACTGTTACCTTCTTCACTTTTTATCACCTTTTATAATTATCAAATACTATCCATAACTATTCTATGTAACCCTGATATCAAATCTTATTAATATAATATAGGTAGAATTTACCAACATCAATATAATCGATGAATTTTTGCCTAAATTGGTGATAGCTTGAATTAAACAAACTAATATAAATTACTTTCTTAAATTTTCGCTGCCTTCCAGCCAGTCAACAAACTGCCTTGCAGTCCTTGCCGAACGCCCGTTGTACATAAGTTCCCATCTCATCGCTTCTCTTTGAAGCCTATCTTTATCGATATTAATGCCTCTTTTAGCCACAAGACCTTCGACAATCTGTAAAAACCGTTTTTTATCCGGTGATGAAAAAATAACAGTAATTCCGAATCTTTCCGATAGAGAAAGCTTTTCCTGCTGAGTGTCCTTAGCTCTAACCTCATCATCATGGTCAACGGTTCTCAACCCGGCCCGGTCACTGAATTTCTCTTTTATAAGATGACGCCTGTTGGAAGTGGCATATATCAGCACATTATCCGGTCTGTTTTCTACTCCTCCTTCAAGTACTGACTTTAAAACTGTATAACTCTCCTCACTATCTTCAAAAGCCAAATCATCAATAAAAACAATGAATTTACAATTTCTTCCTTTAATCATTCTTAATACAGCAGGAAAATCCACAAGATACTTTCTTGGTATTTCAATAATTCTAAGCCCCTGATCCTTATATTCATTTGCAATAGCTTTTACAGTCGAAGATTTTCCTGTTCCTCTGTCTCCATAGAGCAGAACATTGTTTGCAGGCAATCCCCTGACAAACTTTTCTGTGTTTTCTATTACTTCGAGGCGTTCCTGCTCATATCCGATAAAATCGGATAAGCAAATCGGATCGGGAGATTCAATACCTCTAAGGCTTGGTTCTCCTTCTGCCGGCTCCCATACAAAAGCGTTATAGCGGGCAAAAATCCCGCAACCGTTGGTATAATAAAAATCCGAAAGATACTTGACACATTCTCCCCAATTACTCCTTGAGGTAAAAATATCAGTAATTTTTTCACAATTATGAGACAATTTCTTTTGCTCATACCCTCGTATATTTTCAAAATCCCATGCCGGGAGACTGTTTACAAACCTTTTCTCAACCTCGCATGTGCAGATATTCTCCAAAGCATATTCTTTAAGCACATCGGATGTAATACATGATATGTAATAGAGCCTGTCCAAGTCTTTTGAAGCCGCATCAATGAGTATTTCATTAATACTATCAAATGGTAACTTCTCCGACTGCCTTGAAAAAGGGTTCTCATCAAAAAGTATCAGCTTTATTACATGCTCCTTCAAGGATTGTATTGAGCTTGAGTTTGCCAACTCAAAGAAAAATTCATTATACTTTCTTATAAATTCATCAGCCCCGGGCTCTTTCCTGTAAACCAGTACTCCAAGTTCGTATAATTTCTTTATCACTCTGTCATTAATAAGATTTCTATATACACACAATGAATCAAAGGCAAGCATTAATTCATTGACATTAATAGTAGCCATACGATCCCTCCGTAATCCAACTTTCATTTATCTTAAGTATATACTTTGCCGGTATGCTTTGCAACAAACCTATTACAATCAACATTACAATTTTATCAACAGCATCACCCTTTGTAACCAAACAGACAGCAATTAAATCACCTTTAAAAAATATATAGCGTGTTAAATATACAAATAGAATGGTATACTATTAATAATATGAAATCGATGGGAGGGCACAAGAGATGAAATACAGAAAAATGGGACGCACAGGACTAAATATCAGTGAAATCAGCTTAGGAAGCTGGTTGACATACGGTAATTCCACAGATAAAGAAACGGCATCCAAAGTCATTGACATAGCTATTCTCTCGGAGTCAATTACTTTGACACTGCAAATGTCTATGCCAACGGCAAAGCAGAAGTCATTGTGGGAGAAGCTTTAAAAAAATATCCTCGCGAATCCTATGTACTGGCAACCAAGGCATTCTGGCCAATGGGTACGGGTCCTAACGATAAAGGACTTTCAAGGAAGCATGTTTTTGAGCAGGTTCATGCCAGTCTGAAAAGATTGAACGTTGACTACATAGATATTTTCTATTGTCACCGGTATGACCCCAAAACGCCCCTTGAGGAAACTCTAAGAACTATAGATGATCTTTTGCGTCAGGGCAAAATACTTTATGTCGGAGTAAGCGAGTGGACAGCAACACAGATGGCCCAAGCTCTTCACATTGCCGACCGTTATCTTCTAGACAGGATAGTTGTAAACCAGCCACAATACAATATGTTTCACAGATATATAGAAGAAGAGATTATTCCTTTCGGAGAAAAGAACGGAATCTCCCAGGTTGTTTTCTCACCTCTTGCCCAAGGAGTACTTACCGGCAAGTACAAGCTTGGCGGCAACATTCCTGCGGACAGCCGTGCAGCCGACCCCAACTCCAACATGTATATCGGCCAGTTCCTCAAGGAAGATAAACTGTTGAGAGTGGAAAAACTTAAGACGTTGGCAGATGAAATCGGTATCACACTTTCTCAGTTGGCTATTGCATGGGTTTTGAGACAGCCTAATGTTTCAAGTGCCTTAATTGGAGCCAGCAAACCGGAACAGGTTGAAGAAAACGTTAAAGCATCAGGAATAACGCTTTCTGATGAAGTACTCGAAAAAATCGAAGCTATCCTCGAGTAGCCGATAATATTCAGACTTTTAGGTTTCCACATAAATTTAAGGGCTATCGGAAAACTCCAATAGCCCTGTTTTATTTAATATCCGAGCATTTATTACTGTGTATATCCCTATTTCGCAACTAATTTTTTATATACATCGAGGTATTCTTTAGCAGACTTTTCCCAACTGAAATCGGTGGACATGCCTTTTTTCATCAAATACGTCCATGTTGCCCTGTGATAGTAGAAATGGACGGCTTCTTTTATGGCATAAAGCATATCATGGGCATTATATCTTGAAAAAGTAAATCCATTTCCCTCATGAGTAATATCATTGTATGGGATTATGGTATCTTTAAGTCCTCCCGTTTCTCTCACTATAGGTATCGTACCGTATCTTAGGCTGAACATCTGGCTTAATCCGCAAGGCTCAAAAAGGGACGGCATCAAAAACATATCCGCACCTGCATATATCCTTTGGGCCAAAACTGCGTCATATTTCAGGTTTACTGAGATTTTACCCGGGTACTTTTCCTGATAATATTTAAACATCTGCTCATATCGATATTCTCCTGCTCCAAGCAGAACAAATTGAATATCCAGCCTTAAAATTTCATCCATTACATAGTCAATCAGATCAAATCCCTTTTGGTCAACCAACCTTGATATAACTCCTATCAGGGGAATATCAATTCTTTCCTGAAGGCCCAGGCTTTTTTGAAGCATTTGCTTGTTTGTCAGTTTTCCTTCAAGATTGTCAATTGAGTAGTTTGCAAAGAGCCTGTCATCAACCTCCGGATTGTTTCTCTCCATGTCTATACCGTTTAATATGCCATAAAGGTCATTGGATCTTTTTTGCAACACATTGTTTAAATTTTCACCGAAAAAGTCAGTCTTTATTTCCTCCGCATAAGTTTTACTCACCGTTGTTATTATATCCGAGTAGACAAGTCCTGCTTTAAGATAATTTACCTTATCGAAAAACTCTATTCCGTCAGCATGGAAATATTCCCAGGAGATTCCTAAAACTTCACTCAAAACTTCCTTTGGAAATACTCCCTGATATTTCAGGTTGTGAATTGTAAATACCGTTTTTATATCCTTATAAAAATCCGAATTCTTATACCATGCGTTAAGGAAAAGACTTACCACACCGGTTTGCCAGTCGTTGCAATGAATAATATCTGGTTTGAAACCGACTACAGGCAGTATCTCAAGAAGTGCTTTGCAAAAGAATGCAAAACGTTCGGCTTCATCATAGTACCCGTAATAACCGTCTCTTCCGAAATAATATTCATTATCAATAAAATAATATGTAACATTATCCGTTTCCAACTTTAAAATACCGCAGTATTGCCGTCTCCAAGATACATAAACACCTATTTCTCCGATCTTTTGCATTTTCTCTACATACTGAAAAGGTATGTCCTTATATTTAGGCATTACCACCCTCACGTCATGCCCAAGATTGCCTAGAGCCTTCGGCAAAGAAGCCGCCACATCCGCAAGACCTCCTGTTTTTGCAAAAGGATCTACTTCCGAAGACGCAAAAAGAATTTTTGTTTTTTTCATAGCTTCCTCCCGTAATAGTAGTTTAGTTTAATTTGTAATGCATAAAAAATTCTTTTTTTATTTAAATATATTATAATATTTATCCATCGATATGATAAACGATACACATAATAGTCAATTAGTTCAAAAAAACTGGTGCAAATTTGGTAAAAAAGCCAAAGGAAAAATAACAAAGGCAATATAAGCAAAAATATCTTACTCATATTGCCTCATATATCGTACGTATTTTATTTCCCAATTACCGCTAACTATTGGGCACTGTTTTCTATTACGGATTGAGCATTGGAAATCGAAGTTTCCAACTGCTTTATTGGACTTTCATAAGGTGAAAACCATCTTTTTTCCACCGCAAGCTTGCTTAATGCTCCATGCTGCAATATTACCTGGTTTGTGTAGTCATTCAAAAGCCTCCTAAGCTCCGGTGTGACGGTATCAAGGGTCGCAGTAAGGTAAGCTGTAGCAGCCGCTGCCGCACCGGCCAAGAGACTGTACGCAATTGTCTCATCCGTAGGCTTGTTTGCATTTCCGCCGAATATATTTTCAAGTATAGACGCCATAATTACTGAACACCTCCGGCAACCGTAACGTTATTGTCGTTAATGAACTGCCGCAACCCCTTAATCCTTGTCTCGGAATCTGTTATGGATGTCTTTATCATTTCCTTCAAATCCTTGTCCGAAGCAAACGGCAAAGTTCCCTTCAAAACAGAGAGTTCCGATGCTTCAAGCTGAAGGAGTTTGCTTATAAATATAACTTCACTGGCAGCTAATTGTTTCATAAATGTCCTCCTTTTTTTATTTTATTATCCCTCTGTTTTCAAATAAATATTTAAAATCAAAGCAAATAATAGTGTGAATATCTGGTTATAACGCCTCAACAAACCAACTCCACGGTTCAATTGCAGGAGGCTTACATGAGAAAACCTTTTCCTCTTTTAAAACCGGGTGTACAAGGGCAATCTCATTTGACCACAAAGCTATCTGCTGGCCGGGTTTATTTACCCTATGCCCATACTTCTGGTCGCCGTACAAAGGATGCCCGATATTGACCAATTGGACCCTGATCTGATGGGGGCGTCCTGTATGCAAATTGACCTTTATCAGACTGAAATCATTATAAACTCCCAAAGTCCTGTAATCCAAAACTGCCAGCTTGCTGCCCGGTGTGCCTTCCTTGACTACGCTTACCATATTGCTTCTGCTGTCCTTTAACAAATAATCCTCGAGCCTTCCTTCAGACTTTACCGGAATACCGTGAACTACTGCCAGGTATGCTTTTTTAAATTGCCTTGTTCGCACCTGATCCGAAAGTCTTGACGCTGCCTTTGAAGTCTTGGCAAAAACCATCACTCCCCCCACCGGACGATCAAGCCTGTGCACAAGCCCAAGGTAAACATTGCCGGGCTTGTTGTATCTTTTCTTTATGTCTTCTTTTAAAAGGGTAAGCATGTCATTGTCGTTGGACTCATCTTTCTGGGTCGGAATATTAACCGGCTTTATAACCACCAGCAGATGATTATCCTCAAAAATTATATCTATGCCTTTATCCCCGCAGCAATTCATTTCTTCCCTGCCTCCCAACGCCCGTAAATACCACAAGGAAGAACAATACCGGAGGAAGAAACCGGTATTCCGACTTCACCGCAACTAACTACTCCTCCGAATTTTTTCCCCACTGTCATCTTAAGTATATTGCATATAACCGTAGGCGAAAAACCTGTGGTATATGAATTTATGAGGAAAAACAGAGGTTTTGGAGACAAGACACCTAGACATTCCTCAACAAACCCGTAAAGTGCATCCTCTATCTTCCATATTTCTCCCCTTGGCCCTCTTCCATAGGAAGGAGGATCCATGATTATTGCATCGTACTGACGCCCACGCCGTTTTTCCCTTTGCACAAATTTTATTACATCATCGGTAATAAATCTTACGCTCCTGTCCGCAAGTCCGGATAGGGCCAAGTTTTCCTTTGCCCACTGCACCATACCTTTTGCGGCATCAACGTGACATACCGAAGCATTGGCATAGGCACAGGCAACCGTAGCGCCCCCAGTATAGGCAAAAAGATTCAACACATTAATATTTCCAGATGCAGAACGTATCTTATCAATCATCCACTTCCAGTTGACCGCCTGTTCCGGAAAAAGGCCCGTATGTTTAAAGCCTGTAGGCTCAATATAAAACGACAAATCATGATAGGATATTTTCCACCTTTCCGGAAGCTTCTTTTTAAATTCCCATCTGCCGCCTCCGCTTTGACTCCTGTGATAATGGGCATCCGCTTTGTTCCAAAGGCCCTTTTCATCGCTGATAGGCCATATAATCTGCGGATCGGGTCTTCTTAGTATATACTTTCCCCATCTTTCAAGTTTTTCTCCGTCACCTGTATCTATAAGTTCATAATCCTTCCAATCATCTGCCAGTAGCATCATATAAAAACCTCCGTTTGCTAATTCAATTATATATATTTTGCCTCAATTTAAATAAAATCCGTTAATAGAAACACTTGAAATATTATACCATACTGCCGGCTTTTTTTAATAAAAAACATGGACTTAAGTAAAATCATCACATTAAATTTCAAGCAGTAACAAATTGATAAAGGCATGAATATTATATATTGACCCATAAACGAGGAGTATAAAAACTACCTCCAAGCACTTTATCGTTACATCTTTATTTTGGTTCACAAAGATTGTAAATTTGTCACAAAATCCCAAATTTATAATCGGCAAAGCAACTGAAAGGAGGATTTTTATCATGTCAGAAGGAAAAGGCTTTGGATTTTTCGGGGACAATAGTGAAATATTGTTCTTCATACTCGTATTTTTGCTTTTGTTCTTTAATGGAAATGGCTATGGCTACAGAGAAGAATAGTGCCAAAAATCCCAAAGAAGCAGCTTCACCCCCGAAGCTGCTCCTTTTCGTAAAATCAGAATTTTCCAAAACCAAACACTCTCAACATATTCTGTTTCGCTCTTTTCCGTTTAAAAAAGCATCGATATTTAATGCTATTTCATCAACAAGTCTTTTTCTTGCTTCAATACTTGCCCATGCAATATGAGGAGTTATAAATAATCTCTCGCTGTTCTTTATACCAAGCAGAGGATTGTCACAATTTACAGGCTCGCTTTCCAAAACATCAAGGGCTGCTCCCCTTATCAAACCTTCATCCAGTACCCTTGCCAAATCTTCCTCCTTGATAATGCCTCCACGCCCAAGGTTTAATATTATGGCACTTTTCTTCATTGCAGCCAAACGCTTATAGTCAATTAACCCCTTTGTGCTACTGTTTAGCGGTGCATGAATGGATACAATGTCGGATTCTCTTAACAAACTATCCAGTTCAACCCTTTCATATTGCGTATTATTGTTTTTCCCTGAGGTCGAGTAGTAAACAACTTTGCATCCGAAAGCCTCCGCTGCATTGGCTACAGCTCTTCCAATTGCCCCCAGTCCTATGATGCCCCACGTTTTGCCGGACAGCTCATGAAAGGGGGTCCCATGATGGGTAAAAATACCACTTTTTGCATATTCCCCCGTCTTCACATATTTATCGTAATAAGGAAGGTTCTCCATCAGATAAAACAGCATTGCAAAAGTATGCTGAACAACACTCATAGTTGAATACCCGGCAACATTGGTTACAGCAATTTGCATCTTTGCTGCACAATCAAGATCAATGTTATTGGTTCCTGTTGCAGCTACGCAAATCAGCTTAAGTTTTTCGGCATGCTTAAGGGTTTCTTCCTTGAGCACAACCTTATTTGTAATAACAACATCAGCATCCTTAATTCTTTCAATAACCTCAACGGGCTTTGATTCTGCATAAATCTCAACCGAACCGAATCTATCAAATACCGACAGTCCTATATCTTCCCCTAAAGTTTTTGCATCTAAAATACATATCTTTAGCATTTTTCATCTCTCCCTACGCAACAATCGTTATAACTCTTCAGGTCAAAGAAGGTTTTTAGTGTGTAGAAAAAATTTGTTACCATGTAGTATATCATTTTCATACTTATACGTAAAGAATGCAAAATAAAGGAAGAATACCACCCACTATTTACAAAATATAATTATGTAATTATAATAGTATCATATTAAATAAAAGGCTAAAAAAAGGAGACGAAAATGGAAATCAAATCATTAAAGAAGCTTAAATTATACGGATTCAACAACTTAACAAAAACCCTGAGTTTTAACATATATGATATCTGCTACGCAAAAACGGAAGCGCACCGCATGGGCTATATAGAGTATATAGACGAGCAGTATAACGCCGAAAGACTTACCAAGATACTAACTAATGTTTCTTCCATAATTGGAGCCAATATATTAAACATCTCCAGTCAGGATTACGAACTCAGGGAGCAAGTGTTACCATGCTCATTTCGGAAGGAAAAATTAACTCTTCGCTGGAGGACGACTCTTCACATACCGAAAGTCCCGGACCTCTGCCGGAGACTGTTCTTGCACATTTAGACAAAAGTCACATAACAGTCCATACTTATCCTGAAAGTCATCCCGATGACGGTATAAGTACTTTCAGGGCAGATATCGATGTTTCTACTTGCGGTAAGATTTCGCCTCTGAAGGCGCTGAACTATTTAATACACAGTTTTGATTCCGACATTATTACCATTGATTACAGGGTTAGAGGTTTTACCAGGGATATTGAAGGTCGAAAACACTTTATCGACCATAAAATCAATTCAATACAAAATTATATATCCAACGATACAAAGGAATTGTATCATATGATTGATGTAAATGTTTATCAGGATCACATTTTTCATACCAAAATGCTTATTAAGGATTTTGACCTTGACAACTACCTTTTCGGCATAACCAAAAAAGAGCTTTTGCCCAGTGAGAAAAGGAAAATAAAGCAAAAACTCAAAAAAGAAATGTATGAAATATTCTATGGTAAAAATATGCCA
Source organism: Acetivibrio straminisolvens JCM 21531 (assembly GCF_000521465.1). Classification (GTDB taxonomy): domain Bacteria; phylum Bacillota; class Clostridia; order Acetivibrionales; family Acetivibrionaceae; genus Hungateiclostridium; species Hungateiclostridium straminisolvens. Next base: position 14,806 of record NZ_BAVR01000034.1, on the reverse strand, counting down.
AAGATATAGATTTTCATTAAAATTTATCTGGATTATAAAAATCAATAAGATTTATAAAAGAAGTTGCCCGAAGATTTCGGACAACTTCTTTATTATTATATCATATCTATTATCCCATAATAACTTCAACTTTGTGAGTCTTTCCGTCATTGAATACCGGAAGAACAGATCCGTTGATTTCATTTCCGTCAACAGTAATTTTAGTTACACCCTTTGATACATGGTTCGGATTTTTTACTGTAATTTCATAAGTTGAACCTCTGAAATATCTTGTAACCTTGTATCCGTCCCACGCATTAGGAATACATGGATCAATTCTCAATCCGTCATAGTCAGGTTTTACACCCAGTATCCACTGTGAAATTGCCACAAAGTTCCATGCTGCTGTACCGGTGAGCCACGAGTTCTTTGCTTCTCCATGACGCTTTGCATCTTTACCGGCAATCATCTGTGCATATACATATGGCTCAAGCTTGTGTATATCGCTTATTTCCTCAGTGTAAGCAGGAGCTATTTTTGAATAGTATTCAAAAGCCATGTCTCCTCTTCCGAGAACTGTTTCGGCACAGATTATCCACGCATTGTTGTGGCAGAATATACCTGCATTTTCTTTATATCCTGCAGGATAAGTCGAAATTTCACCATACTCAATATAGTATTTTGTAAATGCAGGATTTTGAAGCACAAGACCGTATGGAGTGTCAAGATATTTTTTAACTGAATCCATAGCCTTTAATGCTTTGCCGTCTTCAAGACCGATTTCTGCCATTACGCAGAAGCCCTGAGACTCTATGAAAATCTTACCTTCTTCGTTTTCATTGCTTCCGATTTTTCTTCCAAAGTCATCGTAAGCTCTTAAGAACCACTCACCGTCATAACCGTGTTTGATGATGGTTTCCTTCATTGTGTCAATGTGCTGTTGAGCTTTTTTGGCTTCTTCTTCAAGACCCATATACTCACAAAGCTTTACATAGTCCTTTCCTATGAATACAAACATACCGGCTATCATAACCGACTCTGCAACCTTGCCGTCTTTGCTTGTTGTAGTCTGGAACGACTCATCCGGAACAGTTGAGAAGCAGTTTAAGTTGAGGCAGTCATTCCAGTCTGCTCTACCTATGAGCGGCAACCCATGAGGTCCAAGGTTGTTTACTACATGATAGAAGGAACGAGTCAAGTGTTCAAACATGGTGTCGGCTTTGGCCGGGTCATTGTTGAACGGTACTTGCTCCTTCAGTATTGAATAATCTCCTGTTTCCTTAATATAAGCAGCTGTTGCAAGAATCAGCCACAATGGGTCATCATTGAAGTTTCCTCCGATTTCATTGTTACCTTTCTTTGTAAGAGGCTGATACTGATGGTATGCACCACCGTCTTCAAGCTGGGTTGCTGCCAAGTCAAGAAGTCTTTCCCTTGCTCTTTCGGGTATCTGGTGTACAAATCCGAGCAAGTCTTGGTTTGAATCTCTAAAGCCCATACCTCTTCCAATACCGGATTCAAAGTATGAAGCACTTCTTGACATATTAAATGTAACCATACACTGGTACTGATTCCATATATTAACCATGCGGTTAAGTTTCTCATCATGGCTTTCAAGAGAGTATTTTGAAAGAAGAGAATTCCAATAGCTCTTGAGTTCTTCAAAAGCACTGTCAACTTTTGAAACAGTGTCAAACTGCTCAATCATTGCATAAGCTTTTTTCTTGTTGATAACACCTTTTGACTCCCATTTTTCTTCATCTTTGTTCTCTACATAACCTAAAATAAATACAAATTCTTTCTGCTCTCCAGGATTCAATTCAATTTCTATACTGTGGGATGCAACCGGTGCCCATCCGTCAGCAACAGAATTGTTAGACTTGCCGTTTACAACAGCCTGAGGAGCATCAAATCCGTTGTAGAGTCCTATAAAGCTGTCTCTGTCGCTATCGAAACCGCTGATTTTTGCATTTACAGAATAGAATGCATAATGGTTTCTACGCTCTTTGTACTCGGTCTTGTGATAGATAACCGAACCTTCTATCTCAACTTCTCCGGTGCTGAAGTTTCTCTGGAAGTTGGTCATATCATCATATGCATTCCACAAACAGAACTCAACAAAGGAGAAGAGAGTTATTTTCTTTTTGTCCTGTCCTTCATTTTTCAATACAACCTTCTGAACTTCACCGTTGTAGCTCAGTGGAACAAAGAAAGTAACTTCTGCCTTTATTCCGTTTCTCTTTCCTGTGATTTTTGTATATCCCAATCCATGTCTGCATTCATAGCTTTCCAGTTCCCTCTTTACCGGTGACCAACCCGGTGCCCAGAAATCCCCGTTGTCATATATGTAGAAATAACGTCCGCCCACATCAATTGGGACATTGTTGTATCTGTATCTTGTTATACGTCTAAGTCTTGCATCCCTGTAAAAGCAATAACCTCCTGCAGTATTGGAAATTAGTGAGAAGAAATTCTCAGTACCTAGGTAGTTTATCCATGGATACGGTGTAGTAGGTACGTTAATAACGTACTCTTTGTTTACATCATCAAAAAACCGAATTTCATCTTTAGTCCTCCTTAAAATTTTCGTTTATTTGTGTTTTATTTACTGTGCCAAAAAGCACCATCATGTACAGCCACATATATCTCTTATTATTAACTGTTCAGATATACTTTCATAATGGAATTTTTTGACTCTGCTTTTTAATGTCCTAAGGGATTCTAATACCGTCAAGAGAAAAACTCCATGGCCGCCAATGCCATATCATCATTACACATAAACAGCGCCGTAGGAAGCTTTCTAAATCTAACCCCGTGAACGCGTGTTTACCAAAATATTATATCTGCTTTACCATATTAATTCAAGTAGTCATTTTCATATTTTGCCTCAAAAAAAATTTTATGTTTCTACCCTTGATAATTTATCCAAAAAACTTTAGATGCAAAAAAATTGTGATATAATTAATTTTAGAAATCAAATCGCTTCCAATAATTATAAATACAAATCAATGCCTATTATATCTGTAATATTTTGCACCAACAATATCCTACTCACATACGTCGACAAATTGGCATCATATTATGATTTTAATGGGAATTGATTTTTTATTTTTTAACAATAAATATTTTATGAAAGGAGAAAAACTATGAGAAAAACAGCAGTATTACTAATTGTTTTCACATTTTTAATCACATCCTTATTTTCAATATCAATCTCATCGGCAGCCGCAAGTCACGATTATACTACTGCATTGCGATATTCAATACACTTTTTCGATGCCAACAAGTGCGGACCCGATGCAGCAGTTGACAATGTTTTTAGTTGGAGAGGAGCATGTCACACAACTGACGGAAGCGAGATAGGTTTGGACTTGACCGGTGGATATCATGATGCCGGTGACCATGTCAAATTCGGTTTACCCCAAGCCTATACAGCTGCAATACTGGGTTGGTCCTTTTATGAATACAAAAATGTATTTGATGCAACAGGAAACACCCAAAAAATGCTTAGTACTCTCAAGTACTTTACCGATTATCTTTTAAAGTGTCATCCCGACGCCAACACCTTCTACTATCAGGTCGGTGACGGTCAGGAAGACCATACATACTGGGGCGCACCGGAAGTTCAGCCGGGTCGAAGACCTGTACCCTATGTTGCCAATGCTTCAAATCCGGCTTCGGATGTATGCGGCTTGACATCCGCTGCTCTTACTATAATGTATTTGAATTACAAAGATATAGATTCAAACTATGCCAATAAGTGCTTAAAGGCTGCAAAAGAGCTTTACAACATGGGAAAAACCAATCTGGGACACTATGCTGAAAATGCTTTTTACATTTCCCATTCCTATTGGGACGATTTGTCTTTTGCTGCCGCATGGCTCTATGAAGTGGAAAAGGATCCAAATTATCTGAAAGAAATTGACAGCTATCTTTCAAATAAAACCCTCTGGGGAGAAAGTCCTTTCAGCAACAAGTGGACAATGTGCTGGGATGATATGTACATGGGTGTTTTCTGCAAACTTGCAGAGCTTACAGGTGAACAAAAATACATCGATGCAATGAACTTCAATCTCGATTACTGGATGAATACCCTTACCACAACTCCCGGAGGCCTTAAGTATCTTGACAGCTGGGGCGCATTAAGATATGCAGCAGCTGAAGCTTTTATTGCCATGAGATACTATGAACTTACCGGAAATGAATCATTAAAATCCTTTGCAAAATCTCAAATAGATTACATGCTTGGCAGCAATCCCCTTAACATGTCCTATGTTATAGGTTACGGCTCCAAATATCCAAAATGCCCTCACCACAGGGCAGCCAACGGCTATACTTACGCAAACGGCGACAATGCAAAACCCGCCAAGAATCTTCTTTTAGGTGCTTTGGTCGGCGGTCCAAATTTGTCCGACGGCTTTACCGATGATGTTAATCTGTATCAGCATACAGAAGTAGCTCTTGATTATAACGCAGCTTTTGTGGGTGCTCTTGCAGCTATGGAAAAATTCTCAGGTAATATCATAATACCGACTCCGACTCCAACTTCACCACTGCCAACTCCCTCCACAACGCCTTTAATATGGTGTGATGTTGGAGATTTAAATGCTGACGGCTCAGTAAACTCAATAGACCTTTCGTATATGAGAAGATATATCCTGCGCAGCATCAACACTCTTCCATACCAGGAAGACGATAGGATCCGCATACCGGCAGCAGACATGAACGGTGACGGTGCAATCAATTCCAGTGACATGTCATTGCTGAAAAGATATGTCCTTCGCTCCATTACCGAATTCCCTGTTAAATATGATATTTACGGAAATATTATAAAGTAAAATATTATAATGTAGATTTATTTAGCAAAAACAGCCTCAAAACATAAGAGGCTGTTTTTTGATTTGGCCTCTTGGAATGAAATGAAAGAGGCCAAATCGAAAAGACTCGATGTCCCGAGCTTTTATTTAATATTCAATTATTCTGTTGCCTTTAGATGCTTATTAATACTGAAAGCAAATTTTACATATTGATAGTTTGCATTTTTTTGTATAAACTTATAATTAGAAAAGGTTATAAAAGCTTATAATTACCTATAAATTTTATATTTTTAATTTTATTTAACTTAAATTGCTTAACGGGGAGTTTTACAAAATGCAGTATAATGAAAAAAGGAATAGGATTATAGACTTTTTTTGCAAATACATTTCAAATGTATCATTTGTATTTTTGGTTATTATATTGGTAATATATATGTCTATCGAAACAGGCCATTTTTTCCCAACTTTCTTGTATATGTGTGTATTTGCAGCGATAATGTTTATTGCAAAATTTTACATTAAGCACAATGCCGTAAAGCATGCCCTTGCAATAGTGTCATATTTGTCATTTATTTTTCTTGTGGATTTGCATTCATTACCCTATACATACTATATTGTTATCAACAAGTGGAGTATTCTTACCGCCTGCTATGTACTTCTTCTGGATAATATTTTGTTTCCTCTCATTGCCGGACTGTATCCTGCATTAAGGATCTTTATGCTGTTACCCGAATCTAGAGCAGGATTATACCCTATTGGCAAAATAATCGGCACAGCCAATGGCCAAATCTGCTTTACAATTACCCTTGTCCTTATTTATCAGTTATTCGGAAAGGTAATTATCGAGCGCAACAAGTACAAAAAGATGAGTATTACAGATTCCCTTACAGGCGTTGCAACTTTTGCACATACAATTGAAACTGCAGAGAAAATGATTCAAAGCGGCGGTATTTCAATCCTGATTACCGATATGGATCGCTTCAAGCAAATTAATGACACTTTCGGACATGTGGCAGGAAATAAAGTGCTCATAAAAGTTTCGGAGTTTCTCAAAGCAGAAACCGAAGGTCTTGAAAGAATAATCGGAAGACTTGGCGGCGATGAATTTATTATTGTGGTAAGAAATGACGGAAAAAACGAAAGAGTAAAAAATTTAGCAGAACATCTTTCAAAAGCAATAAGGGAAAAGCAGTTCGTAATTGATGAGGAATTGGATCCCATACGTCTGTCTTTTTCAGTAGGTCAGGCCAATTCTTCTCCTTATGACAAAGATACTAATATAGAAAAACTTCTGAATAAAGCCGATATAGACATGTATTTCAACAAGTGCAAGAACCACAGACTGGACATATTTACAAAAAATCAAAAACCTCAGCTTCCCAAGGAAGGATTTGAGCTTTTAAATGTCCTGGCAGAAAAAGATATGTATACCTATGTTCATTCAAGGTATACTGCTCACTATGCTGCTGCTCTTGCAAAAGAAGTCGGCCTTCCGGACAATCAGGTTGAACTTATTTATGCTGCCGGATGGCTTCACGATATAGGTAAAATTCTCATATCCAGCGATATAATAAGAAAGAACACTACTTTGACTCCGGAGGAATATGTGCTTATCAAAGAACATGTGAGCTATGGGCTTAATATAATTAATAATTTATCTCTTCCCGTTGAGATTGTTAATTGTATAGCATATCACCATGAAAACTGGGATGGCACAGGATACCCCAATAAATTGTCGGGAGAAAGCATACCTTTGGAAGCTAGAATTCTGCAATTGGCAGATTCCTACTCTGCAATGATAGTGAGGAGAGTCTATAGAAAGACCCTTAGCCCTGAGGATGCACTCAATGAAATCATCTCAGGATGCGGAAAGCAATTTGATCCGAAGCTGGTAAAAATATTTGAAAATCTAATAAGAAACAAGTTTAAAGCTGCATAGACGAGCTTCTCTTTCCCGATAAAATACTCCTGCATAGTTAGATTTTACATTTGTCTGGCATAGCAAATTAATGTTAACATAATACTATATAGCGTTATTCTCATATGTATTTATATTCCATTATACGGGAGTGTCATGCAAATGTATAATTTTAAAGGTTTTCGTTCTCTTGCGGCTCTAGCTGCAATCACGTTTATTGTAATGGTGTTTCAGGTAACCTCTTTTGCACAATTTGAATCTACTGCCGAATCGGCAATCTTAATCGAAGCCGCTACGGGTCAAGTACTGTATGAAAAAATGCAGACGTACCAATGCCGCCTGCCAGCATAACCAAAATCATGACCTTGCTCCTGGGCTTCGAGGCATTGGAAAAAGAACTGGTACAATGGGATGATGAAGTAATAATCTCAGAAAAAGCTTGGAGAATGGAAGGTTCCAAAATGTTTCTGCTTGTGGGAGGCAAGGTTAAATTCAGCGAGATAATGACCGGTATATCTGTTGTCTCAGCCAACGACGGATGTGTTGCCCTTGCAGAACATCTATACGGAAGTGAAGAAGCCTTTGTTCAAGTTATGAACAACCGTGCAAAAGAGCTGGGACTTACAAACTCAAACTTTTTAAATTCCAACGGTTTGCCGGCAGAAGGCCATGTTATGAGTGCAAGAGATATTTCCACATTGGCACGTTACCTAATTCAAAACCATCCCAAGATTCTTGAACTGGAATCTACAAGAGAGTATACCTACAACAATATACGACAGTTTAACCGCAATCCTCTTCTTGGAGTTTTCCCCGGTGCTGACGGTTTAAAGACCGGCTGGACGGATGAGGCGGGATACTGCATAGTTGGAACAGCTCAGCAAAACGGACAGAGAATGATAGGTGTTGTGCTGAAAACCAACAGTGAAAAAGAACGCTCAAAAGCAATTCAAGAGCTACTAAACTACGGATTTAAGAACTTTAAACAAGTAACAGTGAAAAATGCAGGTGAAATAGTTGACGTTATTGATGTCAAAAACAGTAAAACGCCCTCTATTCCATTGAAAGTGGACAGCGATATCTCTGTAGTCATACCTGTTGGCCGGGAAAATGACCTTCAGATTGTAACATCAAAAAATACGGAGTTTCTAAGCGCACCGGTATCTGCCGATATTCAGGCAGGCACTCTTGAAGTCCAGCTTGACGGTAAAACAATTGCAACATCAACCATGTCTACCGCAGAAGGTGCGGAACGTCTTGGATTTTTTGGCATAATTTTTAGAAGCATAAGCAACTTTTTTAAATCATTATTTTAAAAAATCTTCTGTTTTCTTACTTTTAAGTGTGGGAATAAAGCTCCCCACACTTAAAGTATAAGTTCTTTTAAGGTTCCTTCCCATATACCAGTTTTCCGGCTACATAAACAGTAATGCAATCCCAGTTAATAAACCTGTTATTCGCCTTGTTATAAGAATAGTCATTAAACTGATTGTATTTTGACCATCCGTTTTTCGCAAAGCCCACTTCCAATTCCACGCTTTCTCCCGGATTAAGGGAACCTGCTTTATCATAAAAACCAATCTTAAGGTAGTGATCAGCTTTGTCAGTCGGGTTGTTTAGCTTTACAAAACTGCCGTATACCTGGGAACTGTCTCTTGTAAAATCATTACACCAAAAAGTCTCGCTCTCATTTCCCTCTTTTGTGTAATAGTATCTGATAACAATATCAGAAAGTTTGACACTCGTGTTTCCGTTATTCGTTATTTTAAATATTGGACAAATGACACTTACCGAAGATGTAGCATCTCCGTTTTTGTACTGGACAGTTATATTGCTGCTTTTATTAGGTGCCTTTTGTGTAGGTGTTGGTGTAGGTGTTGGTGTAGGTGTCGGTTTTCGTGTCGGCGTAGCAGTCGGCTTAGGCTTTGGATTCACTGTAGGCTTTGATGTTAGTGCAGATGTCGGCGTGGACGTTGGCGTAGCAGTCGGTTCGGATGTCTGTTCAAGAGTAGGTTCAGGTGTTGGCATAACGCTAACTGTAGGGATTGGTGTATTTGTATGTTCCGGCAAAATTCCATCTGCAGTCATAAGTGCCGCAGATGCAGTAGCATCAGGTATGTCCGGAGAAGTCCTTATAACAACGGAAGGACTTTCCGAAGGAAAACTGTCAGCGTCTCCCGGTCTCACCCTGTTATTTGCCAAAAACATATAAAGCATCAAAGAAGCCAATACCATAATAATGGGCAGAAATATTAAAGTTTTTATAACCTGTCTTTTTACTCTTGACTTATAATACCATTTCATAGCTAAGTTATGTAACTATAGGGATACGCTGTTCAACACCGCACTCCCCTATATACAACTCCAACCTCCTTAAAAAAATATGGAAAAACAATACAACTATTATACTATCTTATCAGCAAATACTCAAGTCCAAGGAAGGCATCAAATCTCAAATAAACCGGGCATTTACTGCATAGAGCTCATTAAAAACCGTATGTATTGGATATTCCCATTTCAGCACAATATACTGTCACTTTATAGGTATAGTGTCAATAGCTTTCAGTATGTATCTTTTAAGAATCGAATAATCGGTAGAATTAATATTCATATCCCCGTTCAAATCAGCCAGTTTTTTTCCTTGAGGAGATGGAAAATCACTTATTTCCTTAAGCATGTATCTTCTTAGAATTGCAAGGTCGGTTGAATTCACTTTTCCGTCGCCATTAAGGTCACCGTACATTTCATTTTGAGTTTCAACAAAACTTTTATATATGACAGATGTCAATGTATTACCTCCTTCCGCAGGGTAGTCCCCACTCAACTCCCAAATCATGATGCCTCCAAGATTGTTATCGATCACATAATCGCATTTGGTCTTAAGGGAGATCTCGTCATCATAGGTGTAGAATGTTGCAGTCGCAGGATTCCACAGATACGGAGCCATTGCATATTCATCCCAGTACCTTATAAAACCCGAGTCCGGTGATTCAATCAAGCTATTAATGATGTGAAACTGCGTACTGCTGAGCGGTTTCGACGAAGTTCCAAAAAGTCCGTTTATGCCTCCGTTAATTTCTTGCCAGCCTGCTGCATAATACGGTACACCCATATTTATTTTATCTGCAGGAACACCAAGCCTCAAGTACTCCTTTATTGTCCAATCTGCATTGAATTTTTCTTTTCTCTCAGAATAGGACGGGTCGTTTGGATTCATATACAACGGTGCCAAATGATTTGCTACATTTTCCCACGAACCGCTGTAATCATAGGTCATAATATTGATAAAATCTAAATATTGGTGATATGACTCAGGGTCAGTATTCTTAATATTGTAGCTTCCAGCTGGTGCAGCTATTGTAAGAAGGTAGTGCTTTCCATCTTCAGCCCCTGCGGCATCAAGCTTCTCCCTAAGGCATTTCAATAAAAGAGTAAAATTCTGCTTGTCCTCAGGTCTCCTTATATTTTCAGGCATTCCACCGCTAACGGGATACTCCCAATCAATATCCACTCCGTCAAACTGATAGGTGCGAATAAATTCAACACAGCTGTCTGCAAATATATTTCTGGACTCTTCCGTCAGCGCAACATCCGAAAAATATTTCGATTCAGTCCACCCTCCTACTGAAATCAGAGTTTTTACATGAGGATACTGTTTTTTGAACTTTATCAACTGTCCGAAATGACCTTTCAACGGCGTATCCCAAGTATCGTCGCCAAAAGGCTTTTGAATCGCAGCCCATTTGTCAATAATTGCTATCCTTCCGTTTTCAATTTTTGCAAAAGCATAATTTATATGTGTTATCTTATCCCATGGGATATCTGAAACTTCATAATAATTATTCTCAATATATATATTCCATTCTGCAAAATAGCCTACAATTCTCTTTGACGGAAGGGAAACATCTTCTGCATACGATACCCCCGGATACAAGGAAAATAATGCAATTATGGACAGGGTCAACAGAGCCAATGTTTTTCTCATAAAGAACCTCCTCAAAATGCAAAATGCCACAAAATCATCTTGCAATATCAAATTCTTAAAAGGCCTGTAGGCAAAAGCTCGGGACATCGAGCCCTCTTCGCTTTTGCCTATTTCGTTTCACCAAAAGAGGTTAAACAAAATGAGTTACTGCCCACCAATGCAATCAGTTTTGCAGTAACTCATTTTTGCGAATCATATTAAAAACCCATCATACTAAAAATAAGGTAGGTGGGATATTGACCTTATTATATATCTCTTCAATATCGACCAGTCTGTCGAGTTAACCACACCATCCAGATTAACATCTGCAGAATCTTTATCTATATAATCAACCTGTTTCAACAGATATCTCTTCAACAAAGACAAGTCGGTAGAATTAACATTTAAATCGCCATTTACATCTCCATAAAGAATCTGCTTTTGAGTCGGTGTAGGAGTAGGAGTATTCTGTTGCTTTGTTGCGTCGGTGTTGGCGATGGTGTAATAGGATTAAAACCTTCCAAAGGATTCGGGAAGTTTCCTGTTATGTACAATAAAGTAAGCAATCTTAAACTATTTCCATAATATCCGTAATATTCATCATCCTTTACAGCAACAGTCTCTTTATAAAGCTCCTTAGCAAAGTTCATATCATATCCTGTCATGCTTGCTGCTGCGACAGGTCCAACAAAGGATGCGTTATGGTTGTTGCTAAACTTCGAACCTTGAATTGTATATCCGTCACCAATTCCTTTTGCACCATCTCTGGCGAAGAATTTAGTCAATGCATCACAGTTTGCTTTTGCTCTAGCATCGCCAAACCATGAATAGTCTATAGCAGTTCTCCAACCATAACGTGTAGCATCATATTTGTAGTCGTAGCCCTGACCGCTGGCCTGAGTTCCGCTTGCAGTACACCAGTCAGGAACAAGACCGGTTCCGTTGTTGTATTTCTTAATTTCCTCAACAATTTGGTAGCACTTGTCCGCCACCTGATTCCATCTAGTGTCACCGGTATACTGAGCATATACTTTATACCATGCAGGTGCAAAATATGATGGGTTTGTTACTGATGAACCTCCCCACATGTCACCTGGCTTTAATACATTGGAACCATGCTCTACACAGTGGTTGTAAAGATTGTTTATCAAAGTTCTTGCTTCCTGTCCATAGTTTATTGAACCGGAAGAACCCCACAATTTATCGGCAAATATAAGTGCCAGCGCAATATCCTCGTCGGCATCGGTTGCTGCACCATTACCGCCGTCATGAGTTGTAACATTGTTGTTGGCATCAATATGCCAGTGCATAAGTCCGTTTCCGTTAAAATGAGATTTTACATAGCGGTATAAATCGTCAAACACAGCACGGTCATCAAAGCAAACTGCTAAAAGCAATCCATATCCCAGTCCTTCGGATACCGTATCATAATTTGTGGAAGCATCACGCTGTATCCTTTTATATCCTCCGGCACCGTTGGAAGTAACCCTCTTGCTTTTCCAGTCTTCCCATTCCGCTCTGAGCATAGCATTTGCTTCTGCCTGATTGTCGGCAATGGAAGTAACACCATACGCGTACTTTGTGTTAAAAGGTACACCTGCAGCTGATGCTTTGTCCATAGGCACAGACAATACAAAAACCCCTAATACTGCGAGAATCAGTAAAACTATGCCTACTCTTTTTTTAACATTTTTCACATTATTTCCTCCTTTTAAATTTAATATAATTTTATTTAAAATAAAAAATCATTATCAACACTATTGCTATATTGTTAGTTCTTTACATCAATTATATCATATTTATCCTATTATGTTGACATATTTAAAGGATATAAAATAAATTTTTAAGTTTTTATATATACTTAATCTACTTCCCTAAAATTATTGCGAATTTACATCCGTATTTAGTAGGGTAATATTCTATAAATTTCATTATTTTTTATTAAATTTAAGATTTTTTATTGATATCCCCCTAAAATTTGTTCCTCTTACGAAATAACTTATTAGATAAAACAGATAAAAAACATTATGTTTTTTAAGCCCCTTTTTTATAGCAGTTTAGTATGTTATAATCATCTATATAATTTAATTACACAGTTCAATTCTTTGCAGCTGTCACTATAGATGATTCTTAAACCACATGTTGTGGTCAAGGGGTGAATTACTTGATTGATTTCTTTTCCCCTAAGGGAAAAAAAGACACTAACAAAGATAAAACTTTTGAGGACGATATTGTCCTTACTATAAATAGAATAAAGACTGGAGACAAATTATTAAGAGAAGAGTTCATCCGTAGTTACACACCTTATGTCATTAGAACTGTCTCTAATTTGACCGGCAAATATATTGACATTGAAAACAGTGATGAGTTTAGTGTTGGGCTTTCTGCTTTTAATGAAGCCATTGACAGCTTCGATGAAGAAAAAAACATATTTTTCTTTAAATTCGCAACATTGGTAATAAAAAGAAGGCTTACCGATTATGCTCGTCACAATAAAAAGCATTGCCATGTGTATCCTTTTACGTATTTTGAAGATAAAAACAATAATTATTTTGAGCAAATACACTTGAAAAGCGAAATTGACTTACAAAGTACATACGAAATAAGAAGAGAAATCGAACTATACGAACAAAAGCTTCGGGATTTTGGAATCAGCCTTGAGCATCTGGCTAAATCCGCGCCAAAGCACAAGGACTCAAAATACCTATGTATAAGGATTGCCAAAGCAATTGCCGACAACAAAGAGCTTTTCAGCAAATTTGAAAGAACTCGAAACATACCGAAAACAGAATTGTTGAAATTACTTAAAATAAATAAAAAGACAATTGAGAGAAATCGTACATTCATTATAGCTGCTGCTTTGATCTTCGGAAATGATTTCAACTTACTCAATGACTTTCTAGACATCTCAGTGCCAGGAGGTGACAACATTGAACGAAGCACAAAATAATATGTTATATTACACCGGAGTCATTTTAAAGCTTGAAAGTGATAGGGCAATCGTATTGACTGACGGGTTTGATTTTATGGAACTCAAACTCAAGCCCGGCATGCAACGCGGTCAGCATGTTATTTTCGACGAAACCGACTTATATTCAGCCGGTTTCATTACGAAATATAAAAACATCATCAGGCCTTTTTCTGCATTGGCGGCTGCTGCTGCGGTTTTCCTTGTCATCTTTTTCAGCCTGAGATTTGCTTCTATTTCACAGGAATACGCCTATATAGATCTTGATATAAATCCAAGCTTAGAGCTTGTAATTAACAAAAAAGAAACAATCATAAACGCAAAAGCCTTAAATAATGATGCAAAATCAATTCTCGATGAAGCAGACCCCAAAGATATGTTATTATACGATGCTTTATCGAAAATACTGGATATTTCAAAGAAAAAGGGATATATAAATTCTGACAATAATATCGTCCTGTTCTCTGCTTCAATAAGCTCCAATGAGGACAATGCCTCCGAAAGAGATAAGGGCATTCAGGAAATAATATCTACTCTTAAAGATGCTGCGGAAGACGCCGGAGTGACATTTCAAATTATACCGTCTACCGAAGAAGACAGACAAAGAGCTTTGGAGCAGAGTCTCTCAATGGGAAGATATGCCATATATACGAAAGCTGCGGAAGAAGGTATTAATCTTGATTTGGAAGATGCCAGAAATTTAAGTGTTTCTGAGATCCTTAGCAAATTGGACCTTGTCAATTTCGCTGTCTCTAATATACCGGAAGACTCTGACATTGTGCCTACGGTTTCGGTTATAGCTGAGCTACGCCAAGCCTTGCGATTAATTATACTCCTACACCGGAAATAACACCAACAAAACCTGTAGATATATCAGATTCTTTACCGACAGCTACAAGCTTTACAGCACATATTCCGACAGTACGAAGGAGTCCATCGCCTTCATATGCAACTGCGCCTGTTATCATACATACTCCTGAATCTAAGGAAACTACACCGATTTTCACCCAGTCAGCTTCCTCTACCCCAACTAACACAATAAAACCGTCATCTACATCAACACCTACGCCTACATCTACGCCTAAACATACATCTACATCTATACCATCGTCCACACCTACACCATCGTCTACGCCTACACCTATCGTCTACACCTCAAC
>NZ_BAVR01000035.1 GCF_000521465.1 Acetivibrio straminisolvens JCM 21531 | reverse complement strand
TTCAATCCACACGCCCGCACGGGGCGCGACTTTACGCTTGCGCTTCCACTCTTTGCTCTTGTAGTTTCAATCCACACGCCCGCACGGGGCGCGACAACAGTAGGTGCAGTAATAGAAAGCTATGTAATAGGTTTCAATCCACACGCCCGCACGGGGCGCGACCCGTATCAGCGTCAAAAACGTCGATACTGGTTGGCGTTTCAATCCACACGCCCGCACGGGGCGCGACCAAAACAATTACATGGCTATCTGCGACAACTGCGGTTTCAATCCACACGCCCGCACGGGGCGCGACGGTTTGAAACCATTCAAAGCTATATTAACAATTCAATGTTTCAATCCACACGCCCGCACGGGGCGCGACTGTTCATACGTGAAATGATTATAATAGAACGCTTTCAAACTATAATACCGCGAACTAAATATTTAAAAAAAGTTTATCATAAATAAAGTGAATTGCAAATAGATTCAATTATCCTTAAATACCGGATCGCGAACACTTCTATAAAAGCATGATAGCATCAGTATCGCGCTTTTATGTAATAAGTATTCCCTCGGGATCATATCCTGGATTTGCTCCAATATGTTCAATTTTTGGTCTCCAATTACTTCCTAAATAATAAAACCTTAAGCTGTCTTTCTCTTTATCCATTATATCAATAAGCATGTTCTTTAATAAAACCATTTGATGAGGTTCTACTAAACATTCAAAAACGGAATTCTGTACTCTTTGTCCGTAATTCATGCAAAGTTTTGCTATTTTTCTTAGCCTTTTCTCTCCAGCTTCAGTAGTAGTATTAACATCATAAGTTATCAGCACCATCATATTCTTATCACCTATTTCCAAAAGAATGGAGGATAATCATCTAAATCACCTCGTATATGCCTAGCTAATAAAAGTGCTTGGGCATATGGCAAAAGTCCAACTGGTATTTTTTCATCAAGGTAAGGATGAGTAATATTATCCCTTTTTCTATTTTGCCATTCCGTTAGTACTGTTTTTTTAGTATCATCATTCATGATAACTGCTCCAGACTCTTTTTCAATAAAACCTTTTCCATTGATTTGCTTCCTGTTAATCAAAGACAATACCATTCGATCAACAAAATAAGCTCTAAATTCTTCCATTAAATCAAGTGCTAAGCTACTTCGACCGGGTCTATCACTATGAAGAAAACCGACTTGAGGATCTAGTCCTACTGATTCTAAAGCTGCTTCAACATCATGAGAAAGAATTGTGTAAAGAAATGATAATAATGCATTTACTTTGTCAGTAGGAGGTCTTCTAATTCTTTCGTGAAAACTAAATTCATCTTTTTGATTAAGAATCATCATATCAAAGCATTTAAAGTACTGCTTAGCTGCTTCGCCTTCAATTCCTCTTAACACATCTATATCTGTTACATTTTCGACTTCCTTTGCTAATCTTTTTAAATTATCTACTGTTAATTCTAATTCATACGTTTCAATTTTATCTCTATGATCTCTTAATGCTCTTTGAAGGCAAACCCTAGAATTCAAAATCTTTGCTACAACAAATCTTTTTGATAAGCGTAGAGTTATTTCTTCATTATCTGACCATCTATACTGCGACCTTCTCAACAAAACATTTCCATGAGTCTTTCCTGTTACTCTGCCCAAAAAATAGCCATTTGAGCTTAAAAATGAAAAAGCAACACCCCTTTCACAGCATAGTTTTATAAGTGCAGGGCTAGCTCCAGAATAACCAAAAGTAATGATTCCCTCTAAATTATGTATTGGTATTCTGAGCTTGATTTGATCATCAACTTTCACAAGAACATTTTCACCCTCGCAAGCTAAATAAGCTTCTGGAGTAGTTACATATAAAGTATTCAAAAGCCTTCTCATTCTGTTTCCTCACTTTCAAGAAAAGCTGATCTTATGTAGTTGGCAACTGAGCGATATTTCTTTGTTAATCTAGGTTGACATAAGTCTACCATAGAACAAATTGAGCAATGCTTACCAACCTCAGCTGGTGGAGTTATTCCCTCTCTAAACATTTCATGCATTTTTTCAGCTAAGGAATATACTCTGATTCTTAGTTTTTCATCAATCTCTATTCTCTGTCTATGCTTTGTTTGGGCATAGTATAGTTCTCCAAATTCAATTTTCACTTTCATCATTTCTTCCAAGCAAATAACCTGTGCACATAGTTGAACTGTATCCCGATCATCTTTTTTGGGTTTACCTCTCTTGTACTCAACTGGAGTAACTTTCCATAGTCCTTGATAATTATTAAGTCGAGTTGTAAATTGCGATTCATATTCTGCTTCGGAAAACTCTACAACATCAGCTATTCCTCTCAATCCAAGTGTATAAGATATTATAGCATCGCCCTTGCTACTCTTATACCATTTCTGTTCTCGCTAATGAAAGGATTATCTGCTCGTTTGTGTAAAAAATGCCCTTCGACTGTCCTTTCATTTTCAGCCCAAAGTTGTTCAATATGTATTAAAGCCCATTGCCGTTTACAAAAAGCAAAATGTTGAATACCCGATAACATTAAAATATCGTCTTCAGAATATATCATTTTTCAATGCATTTTACTCCTTCCGGTAAGTTTGTCTTATCAATTTTTATAAGGTAATCATTATAACTTCTAGGAGGTTTTGAACTATCGATTCTTTCAACGTCTACGAGGTCAAAAAGCTTGTTAGCAGAGCAATTTCCCAATTCTGAAGAATGCTCAAAAATTATTAACTTTCTGGTTGACATTTTTCCTCTGGCTGCAGAACGGTCATGATCAAACATATTTATTAAGGAATCCCATAATACTTCTAAATCTTGTGTATTAAATCCCGTCTTTCTAGCAAGGGGAGCTGATATAAATCCTTCCATCCTATATAATGCATAAGGTACAATATGCTTCCGCCCCATGGTACGCTCTTTTTCAGCATCTTTTTCATTAGTTACTGCCATTCGAGTTATAGATATTTCCTGAGGAACAATAGGATCTATACTTTTCGCAAAGCCAAACTGGACAGGTCCTCTTACTTGGCCGCAATTTACATCTGTTGTCATTACTGCTCCAAAGGTACGAATATCAAAAAATCTTTGACACATATAGTCAGTAAGTTTTTTCGCCTCTTCCTTATCTTTAGGGAGTTTTTTTGACACCTGAGGAATTTTAAGCTCATCATATGCGAGTTTATTTAAATTATTTAACACTGCGTTTTCTTGTACGTAAATCTCATAATGCTTTTCATTATTCTTTGCAATATCAACATAATTTCTTACTTTTCTTTTTATACAAACATCTGTAATAATTCCATGACTTGTTTCAGGATCAATTCTTGGCATATTACCGGCGTCAGGATCACCATTTGGATTTCCATTTTCAACATCAAAGAACAATATAAACTCATATCTTTTGATTAAATCACTCATTTTATTTCCTCCTTATCTTCTTTTTTTATATAATTTGCTTGATTCTGATGATAGTATCCTAATACAAATAATCCTTGGTGTTCGAGATTTAGATACGCTGGAAAACTTTCAAGCTTATTCATAACTTCTTGAATTTTGATATCAATATATGTTCCTTTTCCCTCTTTATCAAGTTTTGACTTATGGTGTCTATAAAGCCTTAGCAATATTGGAAAGACAACAGCCGGCGTTGATGATGCCGTACCAAAATATTTGTCACTTATACCAGAGTTTATTTCTTTTCCTATTGCATCTTTTTGAGCCTTTTCCAATAAAGAAAATAATCTTCCTAGTAAATATGCATTTTCTGTTAATGATTCATTAAGAGACACAGTTATCATTTCCTCCTTATCTTTTTGTTTGTATGTTCTGAACTTCCTAATAAGATACGCTTTAATAATTCCAACAGAAATTGGGTTTGCTGTTTCGCCTTTTTCATCATTTCTCTTATTTTTTCTGACCCTAGACAATGCCATTGTATACAAATTATATGGATATTGAGCCCCAGTTAAAATAGAGTATAGCAATTGCCCAGCTAGTAAAGGTGGTATATTTTCGGTTTTCCCTTGTGCAGCAACTTCTTTTAGCAATCTCCATGGTGGAATGAAGTTACCAAATTTTTTACTACCTACAATATAGATATCTTTATAATGTGTAGTTATTTTATTTAATACTTCTCCAAAAGAATTTACTTCCCAAAATCTAACAGAAATTCTTGCAGCATTGGGAGCAAGTCCAAGTATATAACACTTGGTATCATGTCTGAAATCTGAGTTTTTTACACTTATACCGTCCATTATGTTCTCTAAAATTTCTTTAGCTTGTCTTGCTGTAGTTCTATCAACTGCAAATTGCTTCTTATCATCATTTTCATTTTCCGAAATATCAGGTTCAAACGGATCTAAAGACCAAGATAATATTATTTCTTCCTTAGAATCTAAATCTTTCTTTTCAGCCCAAAAAACTATAGTAGTATCAGCAAATGTTAGACTATTCAATTTGCTGTTGAGTAAATAATTCAGTGCTGTTGTGTATTCAAAAGTAGCCTTTTTGCTTACAGGTGCATTAAAACTCTGGTCTTTTCCGTAAGACTTAAACGATTCATTATTAAATGAGACAATAGCAGCACCAGAACTTTGAGCTCCCTTAACGCCTTTTATTAAATTGTGAGTTCTTGAAATATTTCCAAATTCACCTGTAACAAGGCATTGTGCTGTAAAATTGTCGTTATCTTCATCAATTGCCTTTGCGATTAGTTCGCTCACAAAACTACTTTCATGCAAAAAGCCTTCACCTTCAATTTTAAAAACAATATTGTATCCGCTGCAAAGTTCATTTGCTTTATTAAAAATAATAGGATTTTCTTGCCATTTTCTAGGGTTCCAGTTGTTTATAAATTTAAGAAATGCTTTTGCTTTTATGTCATCTATATCTTTTAACCTATTATTATTAAACTCTTTAAATATGTTGAAATTATCAATTGAAATATCTACAATTGGTTGTTTAGTGGTTTCATTTAAGCAGATACCAAGTACATATGATGAATTATCATATAGAAAATTTGCTTTTTTGCCGCTTGTCCTTTGTACTTCTTGTGGAAGTATCATATATCTTGGTAATAACTTCTTATTTTCTGGCTTATATATAGGTATGACATCCAACAATTCTCCTTCTGTAGATATAAGAAGGATATGAGAAACCTTTGAATTGCTGTATCCCGGTGGAGCAACTCCTGAATCACTATTTATCAAAGTGTTATAGTAATTGCTAAGTGCCTGTAATATCAAAATTCCACATCCCTTCTTGTGTCAATAATCCCGTTTATCATCTTAGGCCTAAAAAATATGGACCTCATACCGTTTTTAAAATCAATATCCCAAAGCATCCACCCTAGATCTACTTCTCCATCTAAACATGATTTTTCTATTTCTCCTTCAACCAACTCAAAATATGCCGGAAATTCTCTGCAACCCAAATATGGTCTCATATGACATTGCCCTTTTCTAGCTCTTCGAAGAAAAATATTATAGTGTTTTTCTTCGCTGTCTTCATCTCCTGCTTCTTCAGTCATTTCAAAATGTGCTTCAATAATGTATTCAACATTCTTTAATAACAAAGTTGCCCGTTGTTGTCTATCGTCTATTATATATTGATGTAAATCAATTTCTTTACCTGAAACTGCTGCCTTTACTTTTTTGGCTGAAATCTTACCTCCCAATTCATTTCTTCGATAGATTCGAATTTTATTGGTTTCATAACATGAATTCTATCAATAACCCATTTTATAGCAGGTTTCCAATGAATTGCTTCGATAATGCCTCTAGCAGCCGATGGGGTCATAACATCATAACTAACTCTTTCAACTTTCATTTCGGGTCTTGTGAAGCAAGCATACTCACCCCATACCCTCAGTTTAATACCGTATCCCATATAGCCCTCCTTTGGTAATAATGTTTAAAATACTAATATTTCATTGGGTGCTTTTACATCAATAGCATCCTTAAGTCCTGTAATATAATCATAAAATGAGCTGTCATTAATAACCCAATAAATCCCGCCCAATTTTTTCACATTTATTGCTCCCGCTCTAACTAATGCATCTTTTTCAAATGAATAAATTTGAACAGAGTATTTTTGCAAACTTCTTGCATACATCCCCGGATATTTACTCTTTTCCATTTCGTATATTAATTGCTTTGCAGCTTCATCAAAAGGTACAATAACTGTAACCATATCATTTTCTATAATATTAAACTTCTTAGATATATCTTCAAATGGAAATAAAAGCTCTTTCTTTCCCTCATTTATATCTTCTAAAATTTTTTTTGAATCTAAATTTTCTCTTTCATAATCATACAATTCTTCAAAATAGTATTTTATTGCTTCTGAAGACAGAATATTGTCTCCAAATTTTCTTCTAGTACTTCTTGTAATTGAAGCGCACAATTCAAATCTTCCTTTGTTTGGCATACCGTAAATTTCAGGTTCAAAGACATAAACCATACCAGATTCTTTTTTCCCCTCTCTATTACATCTTCCTGAAGCTTGCGCAATTGAATCTATTCCTGCCATTGACCTATATACAACAGGAAAATCTACATCTACTCCTGCTTCTATTAACTGTGTCGAAACGACTCTGCACTCTTTATTCTCTTTTAGTCTTTTACGTATTTCACTCAATACTATTTTCCTGTGAGCAGGACACATTCTGGCTGACAAATGAAAGGTTCCTTCTTTTTTTAATGTATGCAGTTTATCAAACAATTCTTTAGCATGCCTTCTGGTGTTCACAATACACAATACTTGTTGTAATTTAGATAACTCGAATGAAATCTCATTATCACTTTTATTTCCGATATATCTTATGTTTACTCTTTTGAATATCCTATTTAATTGATCTTGATTATTAATAATTTCCGTAATTTCAATATTATTGGGGACAAACCTGTCAATAGAAGGTTGTGTAGCTGTACATAATATTACAGTAACATTGTAATTTGAAATAAGCTCTGCTAACGCATATAGACATGGCCTTAAATAGTCTATGGGCATCATTTGCGCTTCGTCTAATATCACAACGCTATTAGCAATATTATGTAATTTCCTGCATTGTGAACTTTTATTTGCGAACAAAGATTCAAAGAACTGAACGGACGTTGTCACAATCAGTGGCATATCCCAATTTTCTGTTGCCAATCTGTGCTTTTTATCATCATTTCGCCATGTATCGAAGCTATCATCGGGATAATCGTAATTACTATGATGTTCCAATACATTTTCACTACCTACAGCTTTTCTAAAAACATCTGCATTTTGTTCAATAATACTTGTATAAGGTATAACATATATTATTCTATCTTTCTTATTTATTTTTGCATGTTTGAGTGCAAAGGCTAAAGATGAATATGTTTTTCCTCCGCCCGTTGGAACTGTAAGAGTATAGAAACCTGTTTTCCCGCTGGCCATTTCTATACATCTTTTCAAAATTTGATTTCTTGCACTATTAATAGTAGAAGGGTTTTTCCTGCATTTATCTTCAAGCATTGATAATGTATTTTGAAAATGATAATATAATTCATCTATTGATTTGGTTTCTCTATATTTATATCTATCATATGACATAAATTTCTCTGTATCTAAAAAATCTGCATCCACTACACATGAATACAAAAACCTTATAAAAAAAGATTTACTAAAAGCATCAGTGTTTAGAGATTTAGGCATTGGAATAGTCAATAAATCACTGTTCTTTAAATTTGGTATATTGAGTTCATTTTTGTAGTATGAATAGTCTTTTATATCTGTCTTTGACAGGCGTGATAATAAATTTCTCTCTTTTCCAATGTTTCCATTTGGCAATCCGCTATGATGGCCTAATATGACATATGCAAGTACTCTACCAATCATTCTTCCAAATCTTTTTTCAGCTTCTATTGCTCCGGCGGTAGAATGATCAACTTTTTCGCTACTGCCTTCAAGACGAGATTGAAACTCTATCGAGTATTTCCCCAAATCATGTAATAGACCTGCAACATATGCTAATCTACCGGCTCCAAAGCTAGACGCAAATTTTTCGGAATTTGAAGCGACATTTTCCAAATGGTTAATTAACAATTGCCATTCATTTTTATCATTAGTATCAGTGGTGTGAGCATAAAAGTACATATCCCCTAACCTCAAAAAACCATATTTAATTTGATCATGTTTTATAAACTATAGTGCTTAATTTTCTAAAATAAATCTATTAAATCCAATTTTTGATTTTATTCTACAACTTTTAATGAAAATCCTTCTTTTGACTTTAAATAAATATAAAATTTACTCATATTATCCTAAAATTTAGCTGGAAAATTACTAAGTTTGAGTGTATTTACATTAATACTTTGCTTTTCCCCATCCTATCTTCCTAAAAAAAGATCTCAAAACAATCCGATAAGTCATGCAACCGTGAAACTAGAAAAGAAAGCTGGATAAATTATTATTAAGTTTATTGATTGGAGTATTTTTTCATCAAACATAGACAAAAAAATAATTGATCCAATGGCAATTATTGTAGTATAATTCCTTGTGTTAACAATATTCTTATCTAAAGGAATCTTTATATATTATAGTTATTCAATATATAATTTGTATTTATAGTACATATTTCTATGTATTTTATAATTTAAGGTTATAATTTTATAATTTAATTTTGCATTTTCCTATTATAAAGAACTTAAGGAAGTGATAAAAGCTTACTATAATAAAGGTTATATTGGTTTGGTATTAATTGGTTCTGACCCATATATACCTACTGCATTTGTAAGAGCCAGTTTTTATACCATTTATCCTTCTGACCTATTCTATGCAGATATGGATGACTGGGGACAAAAGGATAGCTACGGGGTATAGAGTGAACCTACAGAGGCCAACGTTTATACATATGGTCCGGAAATGTTTCACGGTAGAATCTCTGAGGCAGTATCAACAGGTGGGAATTTATGCCTTAAGGCAAATAAAATTGCAAACCATCTCAATAAACTGCATGATTTCCGAATAAATCAAGGAAACTTAAAATGGTGCAAATGTTGGAAAAAATACTTAGAAAGAATTCAAATCGCTCAAATTGATAATGTAATAAATATTTAGCTTGATTGACTAATCAACCTCCTACTCGGCAAGAATTGATTTGTCAAGAAGGAGGTTTTTTGCAACATATCGTTTTGCTATATGGTTTATTTTTGCACAATACATGTACAAAGAAATAATTGTAACTATGGTAATTGTTATGATATAATTCCTATAGTTAACAGTTTTTGTATCTATAGGGGCGATTATCTATTAAAGTTATTCAATATATAATTTGTATTTATAGTATCTGATATTATCTTTTTCACAATTTATGTCTATTATTCTAAGTTTTTATTTTGATTTTCATTACTTAGAAAGGGGGGATGAATAATGACATGAAGAGGATATATTCCAAAAGAAAAGTATTTACTTGGAAGTAAAAAAATCACAAAAGAATAGGAGGAGTAAAAATGAAAAAAATCAAGTTGCTAACATCTGTTTCTCTAGTTTTATGTCTTGACTTGTAGGGTTCCCTATTCCACTCTTTGAAATCCCCAACGTTTATGCAGCAGCATCAGATCTTATTGACGGAAATGACCCAAGTATAACTTATTATGGTAATTGGAGCGAAATTAATAATTCAAACTGTTATAACGGTTCAATGAAAAATTCATCTTCTTCTCTTGACCTTGCTTACTTCAAGTTCACCGGAACGGAATTTGTTTGGATAGGAACAAAGGGCAGCAATATGGGTAAAGCAGAAATCTATATTGATGATGTGTCTCAACCGTTAGTAGATTTATATTCCCCTACAACGTTGTATCAACAAGAAATATTCAAAATATCAAATCTTGAATATGGTCAACATACAGTGCTTATTGTTGTGAAAAATTTAAAGAATTCAAACTCATCTGGCTATAATGTAAATATAGATGCTTTTAAATACGATTCATTGACTTATGTAGACGGAAACAATCCAAGGCTAACTTTCTACGGAAATTGGAGAGACGTTAGCGATCCAAACTGTTATAACGGTTCAACAAAAGTTTCAGATGAAACTTTTGACTTTGTCGCTTTCTCCTTTATCGGAACGGAATTTGTCTGGATAGGAACAAAGGGTAGCGATATGGGTAAAGCAGAAATCTATATTGATGATCAATCTTATCCGTCGTTAATTGATTTATATTCTCCTACAACACTTTATCAACAAGAAATATTTAAAGTATCTGGTCTTCCATACGGTGAACATGACATACTTATTGTAGTAAGAAGTCATAAAAATCCAAATTCAACTGGCCGTAATATAAGTATAGATGCCTTTAAATATGATTCATTGGCTTATGTAGACGGAAATGATCCAAGTATAGATTATTATGGAGATTGGATTGAAGACTACAACTCAAATTATTATAGCGGATCAACTAAAATTTCAGATGAAGTGTATGACTTCATTTACTTTACCTTCACCGGAACGGAATTTACTTGGATAGGATCAAAGGGCAGTAACATGGGTAAGGCAGAAATTATTATTGATGACATATCTTATCCGACATTAATTGATTTATATTCTCCTACAACGTTGTATCAGCAAGAAATATTCAAAATAACAGATCTTGAGTATGGTGAGCATGATATACTTATTGCAGTAAGAAGTCATAGAAATCCAAATTCAACGGGCAATTATGTAGATATAGATGCTTTCATATGTGGAACTAAACCCGGCAAAGACATGTCTATAGCTGAAGTAGACAATGGTTTCCTTGTGGTTGTAGCCGATAAAATTTATAGTGGGTATGATTATCTGAAAGATGCTGTTCACACCTATGTATATGACACTATAAACCTAGAAAACTATCACACAAAAATAATTACTGTTGCTAATAGCAATGATGTACTGAATCTGAATGCTGACTATATCTGCGATACTCCCGATGAACTTAAAGAAGTAATAAGAGCTTATTATAATAAAGGCTATGAAGGCTTTGTGTTAATTGGCTCCCATCCGTTTATACCTACTGCATTTGTGGTGGCAAACGGTGATGATGCCGGAACTGTATATCCTTCAGATCTCTTTTATGCAGATATGGACGACTGGGGTTCACCGGATAGCAATGGAAGATACAGTGAAGCTACAGCAAGCAACCTTTATAAATATGCTCCCGAAATGTTTTTCGGTAGAATCTCAGCCGGAGGATCATCAAACGGAAATTATTACACTGAGTCTTTAAAAATCACAGAATATCTTAATAAATTACATAATTTCCGCATAAATCAGGGAAATTTAACACCGGAACAGAGTTCCAGAACTCTTGTTTTAAAAGATGATGATTGGAGCGTATTTAAAGAGAACACTACAATGTCCAAACTCGGCAAGGAAATCTATGCAATTTACGACAATAGCCTCTCATCAAGTGAAACTCTTGTTTCGGAACTGCAAAAAGGTTATAAGTTTATTTATGAATGTTTCCATTCAAATAATGTAAGGCATTATATAGATGAATATCCAAATGATCAACATCAAGTAGATACTTCTTTTGATTATAATGTAGTAAGAAATATCAACCCAAAAGTAAACTATATAAACCTCTTTAACTGCTCATCATGTAAGTATATAAACAGCAACGGAAATCCAATGGACAACTTGGGAGAAGCATATCTTTTTGATAGCGATTATGTAATTAATGTAACAGGAAGTTATGACACATGGGGCCTCCTTCCCGACTATCAGTATTGGGACCAGATTGCAGAAAATGAGCCCATTGGTGTAGCACTTAGAGACCTTTTGACAAGAGAAAGTGTAAATCAAAACTTGTATTGGTATCAGTTAGACATGCAAAGATGTGCATTGTTTGGAGATCCTACAGCAAAATATTATGTGACACAGCCAACCAACAGAGCGCCATATATTGGTACAGACCTTTCTGCTTCAAACTATAATCCGAGAATAAACGTTAAGGCTAATACAGCACTAAACATTTATGTATACGATTCCGACAGCTCTTCCTTCTCATACGAAGTTAACGGACTCCCTGCAGGTTCAAATATTTCAAAAAGTGGCAATGTCATAAAATGGATACCTTCAAGCAGTGATATTGGTAATGTTTATACAATAACAATTAAGCTATTTAACACAGATTCATCCAATAATCCTATTAATAAGTACGTAGAAACATTTACGGTAAGAGTAACCGACAATTCATTACAGCAATCACCGATAACAATGCAACGAACTGACTTTGCAATAGACGGACAAGAAGGTGGATTTAGGAAGTTGCCAATTATAGAAGAACTGTTTAGAGAAAGATCAACTCGTCCGGAATAAGAATGCAATAAATAATTTGACTGAATAACTAAAAAACCTCCTTCTTGCAAGAATATGCCGAGAAGGAGGTTTTTCATCTCCTGTTATAAAGTTTATAATTGCCATTCTCTTTTATATTTTACATCATACTACTTGAAAGCATCTTCCATCCACTGCTTATAAAATAGAAGGAAAAAGCTATAATAAATATTCCTAACAATAAAGCAATTGAAGAATACACAGTATCGCTAATAAGCTTCTTTCCTTTCGAAATTGCAGTGGATATTACGGTGTACCATGCAAAGTCCGATAAAATATGTCCTATATAAAAAACAGAACACCGATTAACCCTATAGTATAAGCTCGTCGTACCGATTCCATTCCTGTTGATGCCCATCATAGGATAAAGTAAGGATTGGTTGCACTTATAGATATCCCTGACAATACAAGGTTTCTCATGTTTGAATTATTCCCTGTTTTTTGGTTGTTTAGTGAAACCGATTTATTAATAGAGGACTTTACCATATCATATCCCATCCATGCAAGAAAAAGACCGCCAAACAATCCAATAAGTCCTGCAACTGTTAAATTGGAAAAGAAGTTTTTAAGTCCAAATGTCATGACAAAAATCAATATAAGTTCCAGGATTCCGTGACCTAGAACTACCAGTGGTCCTGCTATCCAGCCTTTTTTAAGGCTACCGTCTATTGTGATTCCAAGCATAGGTCCAGGCATCATTGCACCTGAGAAACCTATAATAAAGGCACCAAGAAATATTTCTAATAAAACCATGTTTATCAACCCTTTTAGTATATTCCCCATTTACTGTTGCTACAGTTTCTTGGATATAGTTATAATTATATCCTACTCTCAGTACTTTTCAAGTAAAAGCAAAAAACCGTGTACCCTGCAAGTTGGGTTGACACGGTCAATTATTGCCGGATTATTGTGGTGAACTATTTAATTTCTTCCTAGATTAAACCAGCTTGAAAACATTGTTATAAACAACTTTCCAAAGGAGGTTTTTTCTATATCCCTGTCGGATACAAGATCTACTTTTGCGATTTCCTTTTCATCGATTTTATAAACTACTTCTCCTACTTTATCACCTTTTGACACCGGCGCCGTAAGGGATCCTTTCAATCTTACCTCCCTAATTACCTTTCCTTTGTCGCCTCTTGCAAGAAGAAGTTTTACGTCATCGCTGTAAAGGGCCTTTATCTTGGGAACTAAAGCTTTTTTAACTTCGATTTCGTTAACTACTTCCCCTTTTTTGTTTACCTGTGTAGATTCATAATTGGCAAATCCATAGTCTAAAAGCTTTCTCGTTTCTGCAAATCTGGTGTTTGAGTCCGGCTCACCCAATACTACCGAAATGAGCCTCATGTTGTTCCTTGTGGCAGTTGCCGAAAGGCAATGGCCTGCTGCACGGGTAAAGCCTGTTTTCAGTCCGTCACATCCTTCGTAGAAATGAACAAGCTTATTGGTATTAACCAGTTGAAATTCTCCGTTTCTGAAGGAATCCATCCAGATGGAAGTAAACTCAAGAATCCTCGGATGATTTACAATAAGCTCCCTCGACATAAGTGCAACATCGTATGCGGTGCTGTAATGTCCTTCATCCGTAAGACCGGTACAATCAAGGAAATTTGTATTCTCCATGCCGAGTTCCTTTGCCCTTTCGTTCATGAGAACCACGAAAGCCTGCTCGCTTCCGGCTACGAGTTCGGCCAGAGAAACAGTTACGTCATTGGACGAGTGGGTAGCAACTGCTTTTAAAGCATCCTTTACGGAATACTGCTCGCCCGGCTCAATATACGCCTGAGAACCTCCCATACTTGAAGCATACTCCGATGCTGTAACTATATCATCCATGTTGATTTTACCGGAATCAATTGCTTCCATTACCAGCAACATGGACATGATTTTGGTTATACTTGCTATGGGAAGCTCTTCATGGCTCCTGTTTTCCAAAAGAATCTGACCGGTTGCAGCATCCATCAGAACATAGCTTTTTGCTTGCAATTCAAATACATTGGTGTTTGTCATTATATCGGCAACAGTTTCGACATCGTATACCGGCTCATCAACAGCCGGAGCCGAAAGAACAGATATTGTCATTATGTTTAACAAAAATACTGCTGCAACAACAAAAATTATAACTTTTCTCAACACTTAAAGACCCCTCCAAGCATTTATCATCATTAGATTTTTATGCTTGAAAAAGCCTATATATACTTAATTTAAAAAAGTTTGTACGTTTCCTTTAATCAATAATACAGTGAACGTATTTAACGGGCTCAGGTTTTGTGCCTTTTATGACAAAAGCGTTTTTAGAAAGCTCTTCTGCGTTGTTGCAGTCCGGCATATTGGTATGAAGTATGCACAGAGTATCTCCTTTATCAACCCAATCGCCTACCTTTTTTACCATCGTAATACCTGCCGCAAAGTCTATACTGTCATTTTTGGTCTTTCTTCCGGCACCGAGAAGCATTGCCGAAACACCTATGTCTTCTGCATTAATAGAATTTATATATCCCTCCGTTGAAGCCTTAACTTCTATGTGCCTTTTGGCCTGAGGCAAAAGATTAGGATTGTCTACTACCTCAGGATTTCCACCCTGTATACTAATCAATTCCTTTAATTTTTTTACGGCATCTCCGGATTCTATCAATTTGCACATTTGAGCATATGCTGATTCATAATCGGAAAAGGCACCGCCCAAGACTGCCATATGGGATGCAATTATCAATGCCACCGCCGTCTCATCCTCGGCGCCGCATCCTTTCAATATATCTATTGCTTCCTTTACCTCGTTGGCGTTTCCTACTTCATGTCCTAACGGCTGACTCATATCCGTTACAACTGCCACAGTTTTTCTCCCAAGAGACTTTCCTATTTCCACCATGGTCCTTGCCAAAATCACCGCTTCATCCACCGACTTCATGAAAGCTCCGGAGCCCACCTTGACATCTAAAACAATGCAATCGCACCCGGACGCTATTTTTTTGCTCATTATTGAGCTTGCTATAAGCGGTATGCTGTCTACGGTACCGGTAACATCCCTTAAAGCATATATTTTTTTGTCTGCAGGAGTGAGATTTGGCGATTGACCTACTATAGCCATTTTATATTTATTTACATTATTTATAAATTCCTCTTTTGTAAGCTCGGTTCTAAAACCTTCTATGGACTCCAATTTATCAATAGTTCCCCCCGTGTGCCCCAATCCCCGTCCGGACATTTTTGCCACTGGGATTCCCGCACAGGCGCAGAGCGGAACTATTACAAGGCTTATTTTATCTCCCACTCCACCGGAGGAATGTTTGTCAACCTTGATGCCCTCAATCATCGACAGGTCAACATATTCACCGGAATTGACCATGGATAAAGTGAGGCTTGCAGTCTCTTCCTTGTTCATTCCTTTAAAATATACAGCCATCAAAAATGCAGACATTTGATAGTCCGGTATTTCGCCCTTTGTATAGCCTTGGACAATATAATCAATTTCAGCAGCAGTTAAAGCCTCTCCACGCTTTTTTTATTTATAAGATCAACCATTCTCATAATTTTGACCTCCGAAAGTAATCATAATGCTTTACAGGATGCTTAAAAGAAAACTTTCTCCCATTAAGCTGTTGCCAATCCCAAGATAGTGGGCAACAGTCTTTGCAACATCTGCAAAAGTACTTCTGGTACCTAGGTTTACATTGCTCTTAAATTTCTTTCCGTACACTAGCAAAGGTACATACTCTCGTGAATGATCGGTACTTTCCGTGGATGGGTCACAGCCGTGGTCCGCAGTTATAATAAGAAGGTCATCTTCCGCCAATTGCCCTAATATTTCAGGAACTCTTCGGTCAAACTCCCTTAAAGCATTGGCATAACCCTCAATATTGTTGCGATGTCCATAGATCATGTCAAAGTCTACAAGATTTGTAAAAAGAATTCCCTCAAAGTCATCCTTCATATATTCAAGCGTTCTGTCCACTCCATCCATGTTGTCATGTATATGTACAGAATCAGTAATGCCGTTATTATTAAATATATCCTCAATTTTGCCAACCGCTTTAACTTTGTATCCGCTTTCAACAGCATAGTCCAAGAGAGTTTTTCCTACAGGGTCAAGGGAGAAGTCTTTTCTCCTGTCAGTCCTTTTGTAGTTTCCGGACTCACCGATAAAGGGCCTTGCAATTACTCGTCCTACAGCATGTTCTCCGGCAAGAATTTTTCTTGCCGTCCGGCACATATCATAGAGCTTTTCCACCGGTACTACATCCTCATGGGCCGCTATTTGAAACACACTGTCGGCAGATGTGTACACAATTGGATATCCTGTCTTTACATGCTCATCTCCTAACAGCTTGATTATCTCTGTCCCTGAAGCCGCAACATTTCCCAAAGTCCTTGTTCCTATACTATCTTCAAATTTTTTTATCACATCCTCGGGAAAGCCATTTGGATATACCGGAAAGGGTTTATCCAATATTAGACCGGCAATCTCCCAATGTCCCGTTGTTGTGTCCTTGCCTGCAGATTTTTCTGCCATTCTTCCGTAGCAGCCGATAGGATTTTTTGAAGGCTTATAACCTGTCATGCCGTCAATATTTCCCAGTCCCAGCGATTCAAGATTTGGAAGACTAAAGTCCGGTAAATTTTTAGCAATATTTCCTAAAGTGTTGCTGCCTACATCACCGTATTTTATTGCGTCGGGAAGCTCTCCCATGCCTACACTGTCCAAAACAATTATTATAGCTCTTTTCATAGCTTCCTTCTCCTTTGATTTTAATAAAGGTTTGCCTCTTTCATTTCACTCCAAGAGGTAAAATAAGAAAGGCAGGATATTTTTATCCCACCTTTTTATTATATTACAAATATTAAGTTTAATAAATCATTCTTTTTTTGTTTAAATTTGTTTAATCACGCTCTCGGATGAGTTTTTTTATAGATTTCCTTTATTCGATTTTTTGCAAGCTGCGCATAAACCTGTGTTGACGAAATGTCGGAATGTCCGAGCATTTCCTGTATTGACCTTAAATCTGCACCGTTTTCAAGAAGATGTGCAGCAAAGGAATGCCTAAGAGTATGTGGAGTTATGTCTTTGTTGATTTTAGCCTGATTCTTATACTGCTTTATTATCTTCCAGAATCCCTGCCTGGTCAGCCTTTTTCCGTTTACATTAACAAACAGAGCTTTTTCATCAGGTCTTTGTATCAAAAGATTTCTTGATTTCGACAAGTATTCGCTCAGGGCATTTACAGATAGTGAACCGATTGGTATAATTCTTTCCCTTGCTCCTTTGTTACATCTTATAAATTGCATTTCAAGGTTTACATCCTCCAAATCAAGGGAAATAAGCTCTGACACCCTTATTCCCGTAGCGTAAAGGAGTTCAAGCATCGCCTTGTCTCTGTACCCCTTTAAATCATCACACTTTGGCTGATCCAAAAGAAGCTCCACTTCTTTTGTCGAGAGAATCTGCGGAAGTTTCTTTTCTACTTTAGGCGACTCCAGATTTTCTGTGGGATCCTGAGATATTATCCCCTTTTTGGTTAGGTATTGATAA
Source organism: Acetivibrio straminisolvens JCM 21531 (assembly GCF_000521465.1). Lineage (GTDB taxonomy): Bacteria > Bacillota > Clostridia > Acetivibrionales > Acetivibrionaceae > Hungateiclostridium > Hungateiclostridium straminisolvens. Next base: position 21,793 of record NZ_BAVR01000035.1, on the reverse strand, counting down.
AATGACCTTATCGATGCAAGATTGCGGGATATGGTAGAAGTAGCCCTGCCTTTTTTTTGTAAGTGCAAAAGATATGCTATAACAGTAGTTTTATTCGTATTTGCAATATTTTGAACCTTCATATCCTTTAAATATGTAATGTACTGCTCTATGTCTCTTTTATAAGATTGCAAAGTATTAAGAGACAATCGTTTATCATTTTTCAGAAAATCCAGAAAATCCAACACCAATTCTTCCATTAGCATTCTACTCCTTCTTATATACAAAATTTATTTTAAATATTAAAATTTAGCATGCTATCAATACATAAAATCATATTGCTTCTCAACGTCTAACACCGCTATTTTGAAGTATTTCAGTTAACAATATTTTACTCATCCTTTACATTATATAAGAATTTCTAGTTACAATGCAATATTTTCCCATGTTATGTAGAATAATTCGGTACATTGAATAATTTTCTTGTTTTTTTTTTGTGCATAACTTACAATATAATAGTATTTATGCAATTATAACCATGAACTATATCGATTTTTTTTAGCAGTACTGTTGTATGTAAACAATACGGTTCAAGAAATCATCATTCTCATAAATACCGGTGAAATATAGGCCTCCACCAGTATTCCCGCAAGCATAAGGCACGAAAAAAACAAAGTAACAAAGCAGTAAGCAACAAAGTTTGTTTTAAGGCTGTCTTTCGATATTTGCTTGGCTGATTTGTTCTTTACAATATTAAGCGAAAATTTGATACCGTTTACCCCGAGAGCAATAATACACGGAACCGTGATTATTTCCTTAGGGAGAATTGTCAGTAATGTAAATACAGCACCTTTCAGCCCTATAATGTATATTATAAAGCCCGATGTAAATCCGGTAATAAATCCTCTTATACCAATAAGAAGATATATAAAAGGTATACCGATGATAGTTACTCCCAAAACCCATAAGGCAATTACCAGTCTTGCGTTATCCATAATGGAGATTCTTAATATTTCGTTGCTGTCAACCCATTGATGTTTAAAAAGTTCTAAGAATCCTTGAAAGTAATTTATCAGTTCGTTTCTTTGTAGTGAGCTTAATCCATTAACAGTAAAAGCTCCTGCGGATATTCCCCCAATATACATCAGCAGAAGAAAAAAATATGTGTTTATGTTGTTTTTTATATGCGAAGTTAAGACCTCATGTATTTTCTTTATCATTTTATCCCCTCTAAGTTTTTTTTGCTAAGTTTAGATACTGTCAGGCAATTGCCTTTTACATTAAAGATTCTATGCTGTAGAATAAAAAAAAAAATTACAATACATCAAAATGTATTGTAAACTTTACTTAAAAACAACAGCTGGTCTATAAGATTGACTTTTAAACTATTCATTCTTGTCCTATATTTTTATTTCCCCTTTTACTATCTTCTCTGCCAAAAATATGCCTATTATGGATTTGGCATCGGTTATTTCATGGTTTAGAACCATTTCCACAAGCTTATCTACCGGAACCTTTTTAGTGGAAATAAACTCATCCTCATCGGCACAAGCTTCTCCCTCATGAAGTCCGACAGCAGCATATATATGTAATATTTCATTGGTAAAGCCCGGTGCCGAGTAAAAACTTAAAATATGCTTTATTTTATCAGCTTCGAGTCCCGTTTCCTCTTTTAACTCCCTCTTTGCACAAACTCCGGGGTCCTCGCCCTTGTCCAGCTTTCCGGCAGGCAACTCAAGCAGTTCTTTTTCAACAGGCTTTCTGTATTGTCTTACCATATAAATCTCATTATTATCGTTTATGGGTATAACAACCGATGCTCCCGGGTGCAAAACCACATCGCGGGAGCTTCCTTTCCGTTAGGAAGCAATACATTAACGCTTTCTACGCTTATTATATTGCCGCTGTAAACACTCTTTTTCGATATGGTTTTTTCTTCATAATTCATTAATATGTCTCCTCCTAAGATTATTTATTGCTGTTTTTCTTGATTTCATCTGTAGCGAGCTTGTCACACCTGTTGTTGTATTCATTATCGCTGTGTCCCTTTACTTTAATCCACCTGATTTTATGAATACTGCTCAGTCTGTCAAGTTCCTGCCACAGTTCCGAATTTTTTACATCTTCTTTACCGGAAGTCTTCCAGCCGTTTTTTTTCCACTTTTCAACCCAGTTTAGCAAAAAACCGTTTACAAGATATGCACTGTCGCTGTAAAGGTCTACTTCACACGGTTCCTTTAGCATATTTAGAGCATTTATGGCAGCCTTAAGCTCCATTCTGTTGTTTGTAGTGTCCTTTTCGAAACCGGATACTTCTTTTTTATGATTTCCGTATATTAATATTGCGCCCCATCCCCCGTCTCCCGGATTGCCGGAACAGGCACCGTCAGTATAAATACTTACTTTTTTCATGGCAGCTCCTTATGTATTGCAAATTGATTTTCAAACTTAATCGTACATTTTGCCGATATCTAAAGCTTTTTTGGTACATTCATTCATTGCTTCGATTATGGCATATCTAAATCGATTTTTTTCAAGAGAGCTCACAGCTTCAATGGTAGTTCCGGCCGGTGAGCAGACTTGGTCTTTCAGCTCTCCCGGATGCTTACCCGTTTCAAGAACCATTTTTGCAGAACCCAGAACAGCCTGGGCTGAGAGCTTGTATGCCAGGTTTCTCGGTATTCCCGAAAGAACCGCGGCATCAGCCATTGCTTCAATAAACATGAAGACATATGCAGGACTGCTGCCGGTAACTGCTGTGACTTCACTCATCAGTTTTTCTTCCAAAAACTCTACTTTGCCAAAGCACTCGAATATTCTTTTTACTTGCTGAGCTTCTTTTTCGTCGACATTGTTGTCGCAACACATCAAAGTCATTCCTTCTCCTACTAGTGCAGGAGTGTTGGGCATTGTCCTTATAATTTTTTTATCTTCTCCTATTATTTTTTTGTAGAATTTAATCGGTATTCCCACTGCAACAGAAACCAGTATTTTATTATTGTCAATAGCCGGCTTTATATCATTAAGAACTGCCTTAACCATATTTGGCTTTACTGCAAGAATGAGTATATCTGCCTTTTGCACAGTTTCAAGTGCACTGTCAGAGACGGTTATTCCTGTATTTTCTTTTAATATGGATAGCTTGTCTTTGTCTACGTCAAAAACTAAAATATTTTCTGCCGGAATGATATTTGATTTTGCTATGCTGGTTATCATAGCACTTCCCATATTACCTGCACCTATAAAACCAATCTTATTGATCATTTTTATCCTCCTTTAACAATAACTGAGGTCAGTTTGTCCTTTTCTATCTTACCACAAACAAGAGCAAAAATTACAAAAAAAATTTCATAAAAACCATTGACATAAGAATTAAGCTGTTGTATACTATAAAAGCGTCGAAGGGGTATAGCTCAATTGGTAGAGTAGCGGTCTCCAAACCGTTGGTTGCGGGTTCGATTCCTGCTGCCCCTGCCAAATGCCTGTTTCAAATATGGAACAGGTTTTTTGTTTTTTCATTTTTCATTTCCAAATCCTTTATTCCACAAATTAATACAAACGTATATATTTCATTTTACACAAAGAGGCAAAAGCTCGGAACATCGAGTCCCTTCGCTTTTGCCTCTTTCATTTCATTCCAAGAGTCCAAAATAAAAAGGTGCATTTAAATATGCAACTGTCAAAATTTAAAGGGGGCAAACCTATGATTTTAATTGATTATGTTGTGTGGCATGATGGACGTTTTTGTTAAATTTAGAATATAATTTACAACACTTTTTGTCAATACTTGTAACACGACTGTAATATATTATTCATATTCAGTAAAAAAAAGTAACAAAAATTTAATAAAGCTTCAAAAATATCCTTATTGACTAAAAATGCTTTTATGTTATTAATCAGTCGGGATAAACTAATTTTTATAAAATATTTTTTATTGTTGAAATTTAGATTATGCCATGGAGGATGAAATGAGAATAGAGACTATAATTGAAATATCCTCGCTGATTATTACTGCCGTTTTGCTGTTAATTCTTATCCCCAAAAATAAAATACGGGAAGCCATTGTTATTTTTTCTTTTAAGCAGATGATAACATGGCTGCTTGGTCTTTTTGTGGCCGAATTCAATTTAATCGAATACCCGATAAGGTTGTTTGCAAACGCCACAAAAGCCAGTTTTACCTTCGAATACTTTGTTTATCCTTCAATTTGTGTTGTTTTCAACCTCTACTATCCTGAAAACAAAAGTTTGCTGAGGAAAACACTGCATTACGTTGTTTATACTACTGCAATAACTGTTTTTGAGCTGATACTGGAGAAATATACCGAAAATATTAGATATACCAATTGGACATGGTATTATACTTTTTCATCTGTTTATTTTACATTCTTTTTATCAAGAACTTATTACAAGTGGTTTTATAAAAAAGCAATAACGCTCCTTGCTGATTCAAGGAGAGTTGTTGCTTTTTTCCTGCTGACAGCCCTTGCAATAATTAGAATCAAAACAGGTAGCACAAAGGCTATTATCCATGAAATACTCCTAAAAACATCGGCTTCCAATGAGATGGAACTTATTAACCTTTTCGGTATAAGGCTTAAACTCATAATCACCAGTGCCAAGGGCATTATAAGCGGCTGAAAATATTGTAGATCAAAGGTCTTTTTAAATACATGCAGCAAAAAATAAAACGATGTACTCAAATACATAAAAGCTATGGTTGCCCAAGTAATAACCAGAATACTTTCAGCTCTTTCGAAAAACCGTCCGAATTTTATTATACGTGCAAGCTCATATGCCGGCAGCAAAGCTTCTATTGAAACCGGATAAGGATATATGCTTACAAACGAAAAGGTAAGGCTTATCAATACCACTGAGCAAATTGTCAGACCAACAAATCCCGCCTTGTTATAAACAGAGCTTTTTTTTACAAAAGGCGGTAGCAGGAATAGAAAAATTAATTCAGAAAAATCCGATATTCGAAGGGCTCCTTTTACAAAGATGTTAAAAGGCCCCAAACCCAATATGGGTTTGATATTGTCAATTCTCATAGACGGTATGAGAGCAATAATAAACAATGAAAAGCTGATTACAGTAATAGGAACAAGTATTGACTGAAACCTTATCAAAGCTTCAAATCCTTTATAGGCGCTTATAATCATGCCCAGCACAAAAAATAACATAACAAATCCTATTGGGGACATTGTAAACCCCATGGTTTTCATTTCTTCGCTAAAGTTCCTAAGATAGAATGATGACAAAGCAATCAGAAAAATTATTATTAAAACTCCCGTCAGGATTTTTAAAACTTTTCCGCCCAAAATCCCACCTATGTCAATAATATCCTTACCTTCAAATTTTGAATACAACTTACTGATAAAATAAAAGGCTATGATAACAAGGATTGAAACATATATTGCCAAAATCCACGCAGCAGGGCCTCCTATTTGGGCCATGGTGCTGGGAAAGTTCAGTATGGCTTTTGTTGAAATCATGGTAATCAGGAGACATATAGCTTCATGACTTCCAAAAGTAATAATGTTGTTCATACTTTAAACCACCTTTAATACCTAATATAGAATACTAATATAGGGAGAGCAACAGCGGCCAGTGCAATAACAAAAATCATAATAGCACCAAGCCTGTTTTTTTCATCCCATGTCCATTTTCCGTAACTTATTGTCCTTACAAATATCCATAAAAGAATTATTGCCAAAATTAATCTCAAAAAGAAAATCATAATTTATTCTTCACCTACCTCAATGCCGGTTGCGGGATTTGACCTTAGCATAAGTCCGGGTCTTCTTATTTTTAAATCAACATTAATTTCAAATTTAGAGTCGGGATACTTTTCTATCCAATTGAAATCTATCCATTCATCCCAAGTTAAAAATTTACCTTTCATTTCTTTTCCAAATCCTGCTGTATCGGTTTTCAGCTCTCTGGCTGTCTTTTCCAGCATTCTGGTAATCCCTTTCTTGAAAAAGTCCTCTGCATAAGTCTCAAGTATATTCACCATTTCAAGGCTTTCATAATTAATTCCGCTTTGTATTGAAAGAATATCTGCTTCAAGGAAAACCTTTACTTTTATATTGGGCTTTCCATTTACTATTTCAACACTTCTATTGGGATTTCTGTTTTGCTTTATATTAAGAAGAACTACATAATCTTCTACCAAAGGGTCAGGTATTGTAACATACGAATAGCCGAAATCTCCTTCCAGCATAAGCTGAAGTTGTGTTTCTTCCCCGTCAAACTCTCCCACCATTTTTGAACCGTTAAAAACAGCAAGTCCCATTATTTCCGACTTTGTTGTACCTACCTTGGGCATATCTCCCGCTTTGAAGTCACCTTCCAACGGCAAATCTCTTCCTTTTTCTCTATATGTCGAATTATCCGTATTTATGTCATCGGATTTTTCAAATTTGCTTATATCAGCTAGGACCGCCAAAGGTTGAGAAGCTTCGTTTACCATATTTTTGTAAAAATTCATAAGAGATGTGTTGGCTGAAAATCCTGTGTAGCTATATGCGCTAAGTACCATTTCATAGTACTTTGCGGGATTTGATTCAAGTTCCGGCTCTACTGCCCTTAAATATCTTTCTGCAGCATTTCCGGAGCCTCTTGCAACCAACACATAGGAATTTGGTCTGAACTCTCTTCCCCGCATAAGAGCATTTATATATTTCTCAACGCCTTCCCTTGCCAGCTCCTCTGAGAAAACAAGTACCTTTATCTGTGACATATTTAACTGCTTGCTGACATAAGAGTTTATCATATTTAATCCGGAATAAATTGACGGCGCTTCAACAGTTGTATAGGATACAGATTCTTTACCACCGCCACCTCCACCGCCTTCTCCTCCTCCTGCCACTTTGGTTGGAATTGCAATCTGCAGAGTCATTTTGATAGAACGACCTTGTCCCTTGTCAAAGCCAATAGCTATAGGATTAACCAGATCGTCAACTTCTCTTTTGTCAAAACATCCTGTCATGGAAAGGCACATAATAAAAGAAATAAGTACTATCAAAGTTCTCTTTGTTTTACTTCCCATTTTTAACCCTCCCTCTCTTTTTTCTTTTCACCAGTCTTGCAATTGCTAAAAGAACGAATGTCATACCAAAAGGAACTAGCCAGCCATAACTTCTAATTATTTTGTTATCAATATACATTACCTCCATCAGACTTTCGGGTATGAGACTTATAGCAAACATTATCAGGGTAAAAGGAATTATAAGAGGTCTATAGTACTTCAGCTTAAAAGTCTTTGAAAATATATAGACTATAAAAAACAATCCGCAACTAAGATATAGCAAACCTGACAGCGTCCATATAAGTAAAAAAACCGACTCAATTCTTTGGAAAAATCTCCCGTATTCCAAAATTCTTGACAGTTCAAAAAAAGGAAGAACATTATTTGCAGAAATAGGGTATGGGAATACAAGTAAATAAGCAAGAACTCCTAATGTCAAGATCAAGCCGGACAAAATAATTACGGTTATGCCGATTTTTCTTATATTCTTGTATTCTCCCATAAAAGGAGGTATAAAAAAAGCGAAATTAGTCCGGAATATATCGATACTCTTGGTAGCCCTCCCACAAATATATCATAAGGTCCTTTGCCAAAGATTGGCATTAAATTTGAAAACTCAAAATTTTTAATGGAACCGGCAACAACTATTATGATTCCTATTGAAATAATCGGAAGAGCAATAGATGCACTTCTTGTCAAAGATTCTATGCCGAAATGGACACTAATAATCATTCCTAAAGTAAAGAAAAGCATTATAAAAGTAACAGGAGATTTTGTAAAGCTTAGTATTTTTATATGCTCAGTAAATTCTCTTAATTTTATTGAAATTATGAAAGCGCAATCTATCGTAACCATCAGTCCGACGATGACTCTTACGATATTTCCGCCAACAAATTCTCCTATATCCAATAAATCTTTTCCTTCAAACGCAGAGTAAAATTTTGATATTATTAGAAAAAGGCACAAAGCAATTATGGAAACATAAATTGTCATGATCCATCCTGCATTTCCTACACTATTTGACATAATACCAGGAAATCCTAGAATTAACTGATTACATATGAGAATTAATTGAAGTGATATCACTTCTCTCTTGCCCAAAATTACTTTTCCTTCCACAGAAGTCCTCCTGTCCTAATGACTTAATATTTTTATTTGCCTTTTTTCCTGTCACGTCTTTGTGTCCATTGACGTGATATTTTAGGCTGTTTTTGAGTTTCTTTAGTATTTAAAAAGTCAGGTCTCTTTTCCTGCTTCCAAACAGGTGCCTTAAAGAATTGATCTTGAAAGCCGCTCTTGGTTTTTGGTCCGAAAGGTGCCATAAATGGTACTCCAAAAGATTTTGCATCACACAGGATAATACTTTGCACAAATAAACCAAAAGTAATACCCAAAAACCTGCTATAGCTGCAAGAAAAACATAAACGAATCTTAGGATTCTGAAGGAGAATCCCATCGAAAAATTCGGTATGGCAAAGGATCCGATACCGGTAACTGCCACTACAATTATGAGAATTGGACTTACAATATTTGCTGCCACTGCTGCCTGTCCCAGAATCAGAGCACCGATTATACCAAGGGTGGGACCTATCGGGCTTGGAACCCTAAGACCTGCTTCACGAATAAGCTCAAAGGCAAATTCCATTATGATTATTTCCACAACCGATGGGAAAGGTACTCTTTCCGAGAAGCCTCTATGGCAAAAAGAAGGTCCGTGGGGATCATTTCATGATGGAAATTGGTTATTGCCACATACAGCCCAGGCAAAAGCAGCGACATAAATATTGCTATAACCCTTATTATCCTTAACAAGTTTGTATACGGAAACCTTACATAAGCATCTTCCGCCGACTGAAGCAAATCATTGTTGGTAGTAGGCATAACAAGAGCAAAGGGACTTCCGGACATAATCACTGCCACTTTTCCCTCCGCAAGCATGGATGCTACTCTATCAGTCTTTCCGTAGCAACTATTTGCGGAGTAGACATGAAGGAACTGTCCTCTATAAACTGCTCTAATTCTCCGGTATCAAATATGTAGTCCGTTTTAATGCTTTGAAGTCGCCTTCTTACTTCATTTACCAAAGAATCATTTGCAATATCTTTTATATACAGCATTGAACAAGGAGTTTTACTTCTCTCTCCTATTTCAATACTTTCTGCTACAAGATCTTCATCTTTGAGAATCTTTCTGATAAGGGCAGTATTCACGCGAAGTATTTCATTAAAACTTTCTTGCGGACCTCTAATAACAATCTCGTTGTTTGGCCTGTCTACAGATCTATGTTGCCATCCCTTTACATCACAAGCATACGCAACATCCAATCCATCGACAAAAACCCCGCAACCACCGAAATTAATTTCCCCAACAATTTCGTCAAACTCACGGGATACTTTTACCTGGTTATGAGTTACCAAACTTCTGTTAATATATTCTGAAATATTGTTTTTTTCACCGTCCTTATCCTTTATATCTAAATTGGAAAGAAGCATAAGGGGCTGCAATATATTAAGATTTATGAGCATGCCGTTAACCATTCCGTCATAGAATATAAGGCATGCGGAAATTTTTTTATCTTTCACTATAATATCAAACTCTCTTAAGACCACGTCTCCATTGGTGGGAATTGAAAATCTGTTCTTAAGATAATTTATATTTTCATTAAGATTCTTGCTTACATATACCATTTTTTCCGGCTTGTCGCTTTCTTTGCCGGAATCGCCGTCCTTCTTTTCGTCATCGCATGAGTTCGAAAAAGGTTTTTTAATAAACCTTTTTTCTTTTTTTCCGGAGACTTTTCTTTCTCCGAAGACTTTTCTTTCTCGTTCAAGCCGTCATGAATTTTTTCAGACTCCTTCTCTTTCAAAATAAATTCTTCCTGAGGCGTAGCTCTTTAAAAATAAACACATCTTTAAGTAGTTTTTTAAAATCCGCCATATATTACACTCCTTAAGGAAATCTAGTCATAATTCAAATATATATTAGCTTTGGATGCTATATCTAATCATATTATGGTTCGCAAAACTTCTAAATATACAAAAAAGAGTACTGCTTTATTATTAAATAAAACAGTACTTCTCTTCTTTTTTGGATATTTTTAATTCTATATCCTAAAGAGTATTAATCGTTAATATCCTTAAAATATTTCGTTATGGGCGATTTATAGGCAGTATCAGTGTCTTTTCCCCTTTAAGAGATGCTTTCATTGCTTCAAGGGTTTTTACATATTCATAAAACTCTTTCTTCTCCCCTGAATATGCCTCGGAAAGAATTTTGATATATTCGGCTTCTCCTTCACCGATTAGCTCTTGGGCACTGGCTTTAGCTTCCGATATAATAATGTTTACCTGTTTGTCTACTTCATTTTTTATCTTGTTTGCCTCATATTGGCCTTCAGCCTTGTACTGTTCTGCTATTTTTTCTCTTTCGGATATCATTCTTTCGTATACAGTTTCTTCATTTTCAACAGGCAAATCCAGCTTCTTTATTTTTACATCATACACTGTAATGCCATAACTGCTAAGCTGTCTTGATACCTCATCGGTTACAATTTTATCGAATTCCCCTCTGCCCGACAGTTTTTCGTTGATTATACTGTTTTGCTCAAGAGTACCCATCGTATTTTTTACGGTATTGTAAACCGCCGCATCAATTCGTCTTTCGGCTTCCGATATATAACCTATTGACTTAACAAATTCCACAGGGTCGGATATATACCAGATAACATAGTTGTCGATAACCATGTCTTTTTTGTCTTTTGTCAATACGTTTGACGCCGGAAGGTTGTAGAGTATTTTTTTATTGGGAAGGGTTAACTTACTGTCAATAAATGGAGCTTTAAAGTATAACCCGGCAGAGTCTTTTGTATCTATAATTTTACCAAACCTTATTATGCATACATATTCACCTTCAGTGACAACGAACATGCTTGAAAACAGTATAATCAGCACAAATACAATTACACAAGCCGCAACTGCCTTTTTAATCATTCTATTCACCCTCCTTTGAATAAAATGGTTTTAACGGAACAAGCTTTTGAACGCCTGAAGAATCATCTTCAATATATACCGTAATATCCGGGAGTATCTCTTCCATAGCTTCAAGATAAAGTCTTGTCTTCGTTATATCTTTATAATTTTTGTATTCCTCGTACATCTTTAAAAATTTGGCCACTTCTCCCTTGGCTTCATTTATTTTTGTCTGCTTTTGAGATTCTGCATTACGCAATATGCGGTCAGCCTCTGCCTGGGCCTTTGGAATCTCCGCATTTTTGTATTTGTTTGCTTCATTCATTGCCGTTTCCTTGCTCTGCTTTGCATTCTCCACATTCTTGAATGCCTGCTTTACTTCTTCCGTGGGCGGTTCCGAATCCTGTATTTTAACATCCAGCACCTGTATTCCGATATCATAGGCATCAAGGCTTGCTAATAGCTTTTCTTTAATCTCGTTCTCAATTGCAATTTTGCCGCTGGTAAGAACATCGTCAATAGTTGACGAACCTACGACAGAACGAGCGGCACTTAGACTTGAGTTTCTAAGTATACCTTCGGGTTTCTCCGAATTAAAAAGATATTTTTGAGGATCGGAAACCTTCCATTCAATGAAAAAATCAATTTTTACTATATTAAAATCCCCCGTAATCATTTTTGACTCTTCATCCACAGTTATATATTTGCCGTCACCCTGAGCTCTGTAGCCCAGCTCCAGCTTTTGAGTCATTTGCACCGGCACTTTTATAACCGATTGAATCGGGTACGGTAACTTAAAATGAATTCCTGCACCCTCAATATTTGTAACCTTGCCAAAGGTAAGCACTACAGCTTGCTCCTGATCGGTTACGGTATAAAATGAGTTGAAAAAAAGCATTGAAAGTACTATCGCTGCAATTACTCCAATGATTAATTTAATTGGAGGTTTTCCGGCTCTTTTAAAATTGGTATTTGCGTTTATTACTTCCATTTTATTACCCCCTTATCTAAAATAAAAATTATTGGCCTATATACTCCCGTTGCTTTACTCCTATTCTATTATTAGGCCCTAAATTCCTTTAATTTAATAAAAAAATAATAAATCCTTAATAAAAAAGTCCCTTCGCTTTTGCCTCTTTCATTTCATTCCAAGAGGCCAAATAAAAAAAAGAAGTGCAATATACTGCACCTCTTTTTTGGAGCTTTTATTAAAGAGAGATATCTTCAACTTTTCCATCACCCAGCTTTACCAGGTAGACATCCCAATAATTAGCTCCCAACTGATTTGCAAAGTTTTTGTCGAATACTGCAAAGTCGAATCTATATTTACCTTTAATTGCACTACCTGTATCCATAGCTACTGCATAACCCAATCCCTTTATATAAAACACAGTTCCAAAGGGCCAGTAATTTTTGTCAATAGCAATTGATATTCCGGGAATAATCGGTTTTCCGGAATTGGTTATGCCAATGTCATTGCCGCATTCTTCTTTAGACGGCGTATATGCTGTTCCTAAAAACTTTCCGATGTATTGTCCTCTGTCAATGGTGCTTTTTGCACTTATTCCTTTAAATTCTATATAGTTTTGAGGCTTTATTCCTACTGCTGCAGCCAACTTTAATGTATTTTGAAGCTCTATATTATCTTCCACCAATTCCTTGTTTATTTTCTCGATATCCTCATTTTTCTTCTTTAGTTCTTCAATTTCTTTTTTTATGTTTTCATTCTCGCTTAATATTCTGCTATAATCTTCCTTTAGCAAAGCGTAGTCATTTCTCAGAGTTTCATTAAGGGTTTCTAGGCTCATGTTTTCTTCAGACATGGTTTGAACCCTAAGAAATGTGTCTTTAAACTGGCTTTTGGTATTGCTGTACCAATTGTATATTATGATGTTATTTACTATCAAACTGATTATTACAATAATCAAAAAGTATATTATTATTCCGTATATTTTGTTTATCCTGTTGGTTTTATTGTAGTTTTGAGGCTCAGTTGATGACGGTACATCATCGCTAAGCATAATTATTTGTCCTCCTTAAAAAATCTGGTTATTTTTATTTTAATTATCATCATATTTTGAAATTTTTATACATAAAAAATTTTTAATTTGCATATTTACATTTGAAAAGAAGTATGCTATAATAAGTACGCGTTATCGGGGTGTAGCTCAGTTTGGTATGAGTGCTTGCTTGGGGTGCAAGAGGTCGCTGGTTCAAATCCAGTCACTCCGACCAGTGAAAATAGCGGTTTACTAATATTCTAGTAAGCCGCTATTTTTATGTTTTTTGCCCCTATTGTACCTAAATTTGCATTTGATTTAGAAATCGCTTATCTATATAATTTAAAGTTGTATTAGTATATAAGTTTTATTGAGAACATTTTCCATGCAAAATTTCCCCTTTAAATCATATATCTGAAACAAGGAGTGGTAATGTGAAAAGGTTTATATCTGTGCTAATTTTTACAGGGGTTTTGCTGCTCGTCGGATGCAGTGGCTATATCCCTCAAAAGGCCGCAGAAAGCACACCATATCCAAGTAATAGTATCACAAAAACAAATGCTCCTAAGACTCCTGACATTTCGGAAGAAACTGCTGCAAAAATATTTAACATAGGTGATATCGTTCGGTTAAATGACATAACATATACTGTAAACAGCATAAGAGAAGTTCCCGAAAACAGATTTCTTTCCCCAGAGAACGGCAACATATGGTATGCAATTGATATTACCATTGAAAACAAAAGTCATGAAACTTTTAATTTTAACTCAATGCTAATGTTTACGCTGTTTGACGGGGAAAACTTAAGTTATGATACCGCGATTGTGCCCGACTTAAAAGGAAATGTTGACGGCGAAATAGCTCCGGAAAGCAGTCTTCGTGGTGAGGTGGCTTTTGAAATACCTCAAGACGCGAAAGACCTTAAGCTTGAAATAGACCCAATCCTCTTTGGAGAGAAAGCAATTATTAAATTGGACCGTTAATTATGAAAAATCCTCAGGATAAAACCCGAGGATTATTTTTATGAGTGTGTTTAAAACAATCTCATTTGTTCATGCTTCACTTTGTACGTAGCAGATTCAAGTTCTGTACCGGATTTAACAAGGCTGGACTGTATTACACTCATGTTAATTCCCGAAAGCATCCTGTGCAGCAGGCTGTACACCACGTCAAACTGCATATATATATCCGTCTGTTTATGACCGGTAAGGCATATCAACTGGGTATTTGTTGCCTTTGCAAGCTCGAAAATATACGAAAGAAGATAGCTTGCATTTGCTTGACCGAAGGGATTGTCTATCCATATAACCTTGCTGGAACCTTGCCATCCGGTCTTTTTATACCTTAAGTAGGAAATAATCGAGATAAACATGGCAAAAAATCCTGCCAACTTCTCTCCGCCGGACCAGTTTATAACCACTTCCCACGGAATATAGCGGGAAGCTCCGACAGTCGATTCGGGCTTAAAGACCTTGATTGAGTATTCGTTAAGGTTTGTAACGGCATCTAAAAGCCTTACAGGGGACATTATTTTTGCTATTTCACTGTCGATTCTTGCCATATCATATTTACCTTCGGCCTTCATTCTCTCAATTTCATTAATGGACTCCTCAATATAGCGGGCCATCAGAGCTTTTCCCTCTTCCTGATGAAGGAACGGCATTTCAATTACTATGGTCTTTCTGCTGGTGTCATTAATTTTTATTTTGGAAAAGGTATCAACGGATTTTAATTCCTCGTATATGGCTTCTGCCTTGCTATAGCAGCGTTCTATAATTTCCTCCTTGTCTTTTGTGAATTCGTTTAATTGAAACTCCGCTGCATCCTTCATCTTTTCAACACTCTTTAGTATATCCTCAAACATATCTTTGACATATTTGTAGTTATACATATCGCTTTTCATAATTTTATCGAGGGTTAGTCTGATTGTCATATTTTCGGCCCAATCCGCATCACTGTACAGCTTATTATAGCTTTCCCGGATATTGGACTGCATCGTTTCCAGATTTCCTGCTGCTTCAAAATAATGTTTTTTTATTTTGCTTGTAATGTGTGAAATCTCTTCAAGAGGCAATTTTAATATATCCCAGAGAGAAATTGTTTCTCCTTGATATACAAAGCTATCCATATTCTGTCTTGTTGATGCCTCGATACTTATATTTTTTTCCTCAATATACTCATCGAGCCTTTCCCTGTATTCTACCAGCTTACCCTTTCTTTTTTCAACTTCATCTAGTTTTTTTGCGTTCTTCTGCTTCTTTTTTCTTAAGGCATCTATTTGCGCTTCAAAAAGGGCTCTATCAATACCTTCTAATGTTTCAAACTCAAAAGGCGGAAGATTATATTTTTTCTGTATCTCTTTTCTCTGTATTTCTTCTTTGCCTTTTAATTTTTCAATATCTCCAAAGTACACCCTTTCTTCATCTTTTAATGTATTGGCTTCTTGCTCTAGTAGATTTTGTATTTTGCGTTCTTCTTCAATTTCATATTCTGTAAAGCTTGCCGAAATCCCATCAAAGTCGGACTCTTTAAATCCCTTTGAACGAATCTTGTTTAAGTTTTTTTCTACGTTTTCCCTGCATTTTTCGATAAATTTTCTTATCTGCTCCCCGTCTCTTTCAGATACTTTTATTTCAAGTCCCCGGGCTTTAGAGAGAATTTCTTCTAAAGTTCCGGTTATTTGCATTTGGGGTTCTTTAATACTTAATTTTGCTGATATTTCATCAAATATTTTTCTTTTTTCCTCATACTGTCTTGAGTTTGTGTTTATACTTGTTTTTACATCCTCAATATTTTTTAATATTGAATCAATCTTCTCGCTTAATGTATTTTTCCCCCTTTCAATTTGCTCAAGCATTTGGTTTTTTTCCCGAAGATCTTTATCAAGCTTTGAAACTTCATCTTTAAGCTCTATATACTGCTTAAGACTTTCAATATCCTTCTCTTTCTCTTTTACAAGTTCATTTGCTTTATCAATAGCATCTTGATTTTCTCTGATTTTTCTCTGAAGCATATTTCTTTCTTCTCTTATACTCTTAAGGGTATCATCATTTTTCTTAATATCCTCTAAAATAGCATCAAAATGGGCTCTGTTTTCTTTAAGCCATCCTTCGGGATAGGTCTTCACGAACTCCCGGCATCTTTCCATAAGTCCGGTTAACTTTTCCGCATTTTCTTTCATTCCTTCATATTCAGCCTTCAATCTGGCGATATTTTGATCCATTCCCATAACATAAGCTTTAAAAAGCTCGGAGTCTAAAGCTAAGGCATTATTCTTTGAATAAACCACATACATCTCCAAAGAGCCTAATTTGTCAATTCCCTCTGATAATTCCGATTTAGCCTCTGGAGTCATTATTCCATCTTCGGAGTCCACTATAAAAGTCACAGGGTAGCTTTCAACCAACTCCAGCATCCCTTCAAACAGAGGACCGTCCTCTATTTGAAGCAGTTCTTGTTTGTCTATTATTATGGAGTGGCACAAAAGGGGATTTTGGTGCAAAAGAGCCTCCCTTAAATCCTCACGCTGGTTTTTTAGCCACAATGAACCGGTATGCATCTTATGTCATGGTCTTTCAAGTACTCGTAAACTTTTTGAGCTCGATATCCGGAATGTAGTATTCACTGCCGTCAAAAAGATACTTTCTTTTAATAAGCTCATGGTATCTTCCCAAAACATCACTTATGGAATTATCCATCTTTATCTTAAGGGCATTAAGAGCTTCATGGGCTTCTTTGCTGTAAACATCTTCGGAAATTTCATACATGGATATTTCATTATTTATTTTTGAGTATTTATTTTCAAAAATTTGGATTTTTTCATCGAGTTGTCTTTTTGCTGACGCAAAGCTGCTGTGCTTTCATTTATCCTGTTTTCTTTTATCGATAAATCTTCCATTAACCCGTTTATTTCTTCGATTTCTTTTTTGAGATTTTCTATTTTGCTTAAAAGTTCATCCCTTTGCTTTGTAAAATTTAAAAGTTCTTCCGAAGGAGCTAATAAAATTGTCATATCCCTTAAATTAAAATATGATGAAAGCTGGCCTAGAATTTCTTTCTTATCCTTAAGCTTTGTGCGAATGGAAGAAATATTGTCCCTTACACTATCCCTTTCGATATCTTTTTCCTTGACTTTTATTCCCAGCTCCTTCTTCTCCTTTGACAACACATCTCTTTGATTCTTCAAGTCTTCCATGGTTTTTTGAATTTTCGTTATCTCTTCCTCAAGTAAAATCTTTGCATGATATATATAGTTTTGATATTCTTTGTCAATCTCTTCTTTTTCTTTTGAAAGGGCATCAAGCTGTGCTTTAGATAATGAAATCTCACTTCTTGTACTAATGACTTCCTGATACATGACAGCAGATTCCATAAAATTGATTTTCTCTTTGCACTTTTGAATTTTATCCTCAAGCTTATTGATTTCTCTTAAAACTTTCTCATGTCTTGCTTTTAAAGATTCAAGTTCAATGAGTATTTTCTGATACTCAAGGCTTTCCGTTTTATATGAAAGCTCTTCAATTTTTGCCAAATAGTCGCGGTCATTGTTTTTTAGGTTTTCACTTTCGTCATATAGCCTGTTTGAGGCAATTGTTATAAGATTTGAAAGGGTCAGTAAATCCCGGCTGATGTTATTTATTTCATCTACAGTCACACCGTAGTCATAAAGCTCTGAAAGAAGCTTTGATGCTTTCTCGCAAAAAGCTTCATACATCTTTATATTATGCTGGTAAATGGGTATGTTCTTTAAGTTTTCGAGATGCTTTTTGAAAGTCTCGGCCAATATGCCGGAAGTTTCCCCTTCTCTCTGAGGAATATTTGGAATAATAAGCTTTTCAATTACATTCCTAGACTTTCTCGCATTTTCAAAAAATTTATCAATCCCGCCCTCAGTCTGGTTTATAACCTTTATAGCTTCAAATTCTTCCTTAAACAAATTAAAAGTATAAAGCTTGTCCCTGTATTCCCTCTGGCGGTCACGAGAGTATATATTAATATTGAGCCGCATATCAGAGATAAGTTTCTTTAAATAGTTCTGGTACTCTAGAAACCCTATAACCTGCTTTTTTTCATTTATTGCTTCAAGGCCTTTTATATCAAAATCATGGGGCAAGGTATATTTATGAGTATAGGTAAAATATCTAAGCCCGTCGGAATTTTTGGACACACAAATACCTGTCAGAAGATATTCGGCAATGGGGCCGTCAAGCTTCCATTCCATCATAATATGGGTAGGAGAAGCTCCGGGTTTGAAATAGTCGCTAAAATTCCTGCTTCCCATGCTTGTATTGGGCAGTACGACCTGTAGAGCCAATTGAAGTATGACACTTTTTCCTCCCCCGTTTTCAAGGTTTAGGAGGGCATTTTTTCCATCAAACTCAAACACTTCGTTTGAAATACATTTTTTATCGTCGTCATATTTAAAATTTACAATTCTAAATCTGTTTATTCTCGGCATAAAATCATATCCTTTCAATGAAAGAGAGGATTTCTCTCTTTCTGGTACTTTCGGGGTAATAGCTTATAACTAGAGTATCCATTTTGTCGGTGGTATAAATTTCACTGTCATTGTCTAAATTTACAAGCCCTTGTTCCTGAAGAAATTTGATGGTCCTGTATATATAGCTTATTCTAGTGCCTTTAGACTGGCTGAAGTTTTTTATTTTTTCGTCATAGGCAGGCATATCAAGCCATAGCTTTGATATATTCCTGAAATTAAAATTCAGGGCTTCATCGATTTCTTCATTGTTTTCCATGGCTTCAACCGCTTGAAGCTTGGATGTTATATATGCTTCGAGCTCTTCGACATTCAGCATGGTGCGAATCTTATTGTTGTAGTTCTCGCCGTTAAAGAATTTTATAATGATAGATAGGATTATTATGTAGGACAAATATAGTTCCGTATTGTTGGCAAAACCCATTTTATCCCTTAACTCTTCGTTGGTAAAGCCGAAAAATCTGTTATCCGTTCTCGGAGTATAATACAAGGTGTCCGAGGAATGAAGCACCATAATTCCGGACTCTTCTTCAAATATCCTCATAATATATGATATTTCAGGATCTTCATAGGACATAAACAGTTCAGGTTCATCCTTTTTTGATATTTTGGATTTTTCAATCAAGTTCATAAACAAAGAAAATGCCTTTCTTACCGAATCAGGCGAGAAATTCTCCATTATCTTTCCCCCTTGATAATAAAATCTGTTATTTCATTTCCGTTTTCAAAGCTTATCTTTTTATCCCCGGATATTAAAATCAAGGTCTTTAAAGCTCTAAGCTCGGGTTTTTTGTCAAATATCCTTTCAAAAAGGTAATAAATATTTATGTTGTAAGCTGAAGTATCCCTCACCATCCTGCTTAATATATCCTCTAAATCTTTAAAATCAATGAGTTTGTTTTGATGAAGAATTACAACCAGACTGTAAAAGTCAAAATCAAAGGAAACTATATTATACAAGCTTTCATCAAGCCTTGTGAGGGCTCGGCTAAGATGAGACTCACCTTCATAATATGCTTCAAGAAGAATGGCTTCAAGGTAAGCCATAACCTTTTTATCCCTTCTTTCCCTCTCTTCTCTCTCTTCCTTTTCCTTCATCTCCATCGCCAATTCAATGTCTATGCTTTCCCTGTCATCTTCTTGGGCTTCACTCTTTATCCTCTGAGGCTCTAAAGCTTTAAACAGATTAAAGACCTTAAGGGATTGATTATTGGTAAACAGAGGAGACAGTATGCTTTTTAACGGTTCGGGATTTAAATTTTTTGAAATAAATACATCAAAGATACTTTTTTCAAAGTCAATAAATTCGCTGACTCCCTGGCGAAGCTTATTTCTATAGTTTTCAAGTACTCCCCTACAATGTCAAGCTTTTCGCTAAATAGTCTGTCATGTTCGGCGGTTGTAATATTGAGTTTTTCTGAAAGCACTTTTATTTGCTCGAGCTTTCTTAGTTCATCTTCCTCAAGCTCAAAATAGTTTATTTTCTCAATGTTTTCCCTATGCTCTTTTAATATCCTCTTTATATTTCCAAATTCCCGTCTTTCAATCTCAAATTGCTCCTTTATCCTTGAGAAAAGCTGCTTTAAATCTTCAAAATCAATTCCCAGCACATTTTGCCGTATGTTCAAAAGGAGGCTTTCAAGTTTTTCCCGAAGCTGTCTTACTTGGAGATTCAGCTCGTTTACAGTCTGCAAGGCCCCGGAAAATATTCCTTTTTCAATTTGCTGCTTTAAATACAGCTGGGTTATGTTAATCCTAAATTCCGTATATATTTCCCGAGTTTTAAAGAGGAGCTCCATACCTTGGTCTGTAAGCTTATATCTTGCAGATTTTTTAATCTCGTAATATGAAGTATCAATAAGCTTTATCGAAATGGATTCGTCTTTATTGGTCTCTAAGTTTCGGAACTTGAAATCAACTACCTCGCCGCCGCTTCCTGCTATTGAATCCCTTATGTAAAACGCCATTTCTCTTGACTCTTCCTGAGTCATATTGATATCATAGGACCTTTTTAAAAGGAGCTGCAAAAAATCGGCAATGTTGTCAATGCTGCATTCTTCTCGCCCGATTAGCATATTTTCCAATATAAAAAGCAAAACAGAAAATCCTACGGAAATCATGTCTACTTCGCCATATTTCTGAAAACCGGTGAGCTTTCGCGCTAGGTGTATAAAAGGTGCCAGATTATTCATTCTCTGCCTAAAATCCTTAAGACAATCCAAAGAAGTTCCTTCAAAGTCATTTCTCTGGTACAAATTTTACCGCCTCCTGTGGAATATACTTGCCATCGTACAGTATTGCTGCTATTTCCCTTCTGCTCTCTTCGTCAAAATGCTCAAGAAAAGGCTCCAAGGGTACTTCCGACTGATTCGTCCTAAGCTTGGGAGGCTTTTTGGCTGCCTTTAGCAGCTCTTGATACAGTCTTACATGGGGTACTATCAAATCCTTGCCGTATTTTAATGACAAAGAGTTGTATATGCCTATGCCTTCATAATCAAGGTCTCCGAAATAATATACCTTCTCTATTTCTTTATCCATTGCAACTTCCTCAATAAAGCTGTAGCTATTTATTATCTTCTTTCCTTCACCGTAAATCAGCATATCTACATTTATCCCGTAAATTTGCCGCTTAGGCTTTCTTTCCATAAACTTTACCACAGAATAAAAAGTATCCTTATTTTCGATAATTAATATGTTAAACCTGTCCTTTGGCTCAAGCAAAATATAAAAAAAGCTTCTAAAGTCTTGTAACAATTGAGGTCCTCAAGAGAAAGCCCCAAGCGTTTTAGTAAAACCTTTCCGTGAGATTCGAGAAATTTCTCATTATTGAAAATCTCAAAGGACCGTTCGTTCATTGTGCATCTATATTTTAATGAGCTGTTTGAAGCAGTATCAAGAAGATATTGGGAAAGCATAAGGATATAATCTCTATCTTCTTTGTATGCTTCGGGGTTTTTAAAATAATAACTTTTATCAAGCTTTGGGTGAAGAGACTGCAACTCTAAAACAAGCTCATTGCAAAGCTTCTTTTCATTTCCTATAAGTATTCTGTATTTATTATACAGCGGTGGATTGCGCCCATTAATTCCCGATGCTTTTACTGGCGAAAGAAATCCTTTTTCACAGAAACTATTAATAAAAGAGGCAAAAGACCGGTATCCTCCTTTAAGTTCAAATCTGTTTACTCCTAACTGCTTTTCAACTCTAAGGAGAATGCCGGCAGTCTCAATTACCTTTTTACAATGATTTTCTATTGTTTGAAAAATAATTTTCTCCATTAAAAATGTCCTTTCCATGTCGGCTGAATAATTTATAAA
>NZ_BAVR01000036.1 GCF_000521465.1 Acetivibrio straminisolvens JCM 21531 | reverse complement strand
CCACAATTTTACACATCTTGAATTGTGTACATTTACAGCTTTCTGATCACATCTATACCATAGGCTACACCCAAAGAAGAACCGCAGTCCCAGTTGATATGAACAGTTCCGATATCATCCACGAAAGATACTGTTCCTTGGTCTCCAGGTTTCAGCTTAGAATACGGATCATTCATGCAGATAAGCTCAACACGTGTTCCCGGCGGATACTGCTCTTTAATGCGAAGGACTGTTTCTTTTGAAGGGAAGCCTCTTGCACTCATAGTTCGTCCTCCTCTCCAGGATAATATGCGGCATACTTTGGGTAATCTCTACCATCCGGCATTACCAACACTCCATCAGACCGTCCCCGCTGCTTAACCAGCAGGCAACGCCACACTCCATCCTCATTAACGTGACAAAGCCCTTTATTTTCCTCAATGAAAATGCGATCAACACATAGGTCGGCAACGAAGTATCATAATCAATCTTTGATAGCTCGATAGTTTTTACAACTACAAATCGTTTCCTCGTCTCATACCGATGCGGCACTTTTAAATCCTCTATTCTAAACGGATGCTTGACAAAGAAGGCGGTGCTATGAAAATCATTCATTTTCGTCCACCGCCTTTGCTCTGCCTTTCCGATACGCCCCGTTACCGGACAGCCTTGAAAGTAACACCTTGCGTTCAGTTTTGAAGTTATCACCTATAAACCCCAACCTAAGCAGGAAACAGCGAAAAGCATATTTTTCATTATCTGTTGGTTTTTCTTTTCGTAGTACTCGCTTCTGTAATTTTGCCTGTTCTGCCATCTGCTTTGCCAGCGTTATATAGGTCTGCACTTCATCAGCATTTAAAGTCGCGTTCCAGAAAGGGAAGGAAATATCATCATTTTCAGCTAAGACTGCAAGTTCCCCCTCAATCAACATTGCCTTCTTTATCAATGTCTCTTTGCTGGCCAGCATATTATTTAGGTTTTCAAGGCTAATCGCGCTAAAGCCCTCCAACGAAAGAGTAATTGTCATGGTCCCCTCTGCTGAAAAGCCCTCCACATTCAACGTGTCAATAACTGAACGGATGGTTTTTATTTCATTGAGACTAATTTTCGGTGAGTGAACCACACTGTCCCTGTCAATCGTCCAACTGCCAGCAGATTTTTCGTCTTTAATCTCATACAAAAACTCCGGTGCTCCGGCATAGCGCACCTGGCCTTCAAGGGCTTCAGCTATGACCGAGGCAATGGCTTTTCTCTCCTGACCGACAATCTTCTGTGAAAAGCGAAAGCTGTTATTGCTCATGCCATACACCTCCCCTCAAATAAGCTAAAACATTTTTGATTCCCATAAAAAATCCCACCTTTCCTTTTTGGTGGGGTACATTAACGCTCTGTTTTGAGGGGAAAGCAAGGACATTTTTAATCAATCTGTGTTTCCGCGTAAGGTATTTTTTCACTACCTGTTACCAAGAATACTGAATCTGCGCCAAATTGTGAAACATAGCGCTTTACAATCACATCGCAGTATTTCGAGTCAAGCTCCATCATAAAACAAACCCGCCCGGTCTGCTGTGCCGCAATCATTGTCGTACCAGAACCACCGAACAGGTCAAGAGTTAAATCTCCAATATGGGAACTATTGAGCATTGCCTTTGCTACAAGCGATACCGGCTTCATGGTAGGGTGTTCCTCCGATACTTTAGGACGGGGCATCTCCCAAACATCTGACTGTTTACGGTCTTTAAGCGGGCAAAGGCGTGTTCCTTCAAGCCAACCATACCAGATCGGCTCGTACTGGGTATGATAGTCCTTTCTTGATAGTACCAAGCTGTCTTTTTTCCATATAATTGTGCTCGACCAGTGATACCCTGCCTCCCGCATGACGTTCATCAAACTGCCCCATTCCTGAGCACTCATTACTACATAGGTCATGCATCCGGCTTCGGAAACCTCTTTCATGCATTTAAAAGCGCGCAATAAAAAAGCGCCGAATTCTTCGGTGCTCATATTGTCATTTAGAATTTGTCTTGGCTTCCAGCTTGGATGCCTGGTATCTGAACCGTAATCCACGTTCCAGGGTGGGTCTGTGAAAATAAACCTCGCCTTTTGTCCGTTCATCAGCTTTTGCACATCTGAAAGCATGGTGCTATCACCGCACATCAGACGGTGGCTGCCAAGTACCCATATGTCGACCTTTTTGGTAACCGGAGTTTAATCTCTGCAATTGCCTTTTCTGTATCGAAATTATCCTCTTTGACATTGACGACTGTTTTATCGCGGAACAACTCGACGATTTCCGCGGCGTCAAATCCGGTAAGAGAAACGTCAAAGCCATCTTCATTCAAGTCCATAAGCAGATCGGTCAAAAGTGGAATATCAAACTCGCCGCTGATTTTATTCAGAGCAACATTGAGCGCCTTTTCCCGCTGTTCATCCAAATCAACTACAACACAGTCGATCTCCTTATACCCCAAAGCTGTCAATACCTTATATCGCTGATGACCACCGACAATATTCCCGGTGCGTTTATTCCATATGACCGGCTCTACATATCCAAACTCTTCAATAGACCGACGTAATTTTTCATATTCAGGGTCACCAGGCTTTAAATCTTTCCGCGGATTATATTTAGATGGTTTTAGTTTTTCTGTTGGTATTTTCAGTATATCCATAAATCTTAACCCTCCAGTTTGACGGCTTTTTCGCCGGTGAATTCCTCCCAGCGCTTAACAGCTAAATCACAGTAAACAGGGGATAACTCCATTGCGTAGCATTTACGCTCGGTCTGTTCAGCCGCAATTATAGTAGTTCCGCTACCAGAGAACGGCTCAAGCACAATACCGCCCTTGTCGCTGTGCATTTTGATGCACCGCCACGGAAGCTCCACAGGGAACATTGCAGGATGCTCCTTGTTTGCCCGTACAGTGGTCATCTCCCATATCCCAGCATAACCCCATTTCTTGCGTTCTTCCTTTGTAAGCCGTTTCACAAATTTATAACTGTGTCCCGCAAAGGCTGAAAGCCATACATATTCCTGATCGTTATATTCCTCAACTTCTCCTTTATTGCTGAAGGCTGAAATATACTCATATTGCTGAACCGGCTTGTTTGAAACAAGATGATAAGGTCCTACGCCGAAATTTTGCCCTTGTTTCTTCCAAATGCGGATCCAGATAGGGCGGTAACCGTTGTCCAAGAACATATTCACGCTGTAAACACTGGTGGGTTCAATAAACTGAGAGCCGGTGGCATAGAGATCACCTAAGTTCCAGCAGACAATATCTGCATACCTGCACAGGTTTCTAATCACTGGGCGTACTGTCTCGAACCATGGTTCAATCCCGGCCTTTTCATATTCTTTGCCTACCCCATATGGAGGGGAAGTCACTGCCATCTGTGCGTGACACCCTTCCATCAACTTCTCAAAATCCTCATCCTTAGTAGAGTCGCCGCACATCAAGCGATGATTTCCGAGAAGCCAGATATCGCCCCGCTTCGTTACAGGCTCGCGCTGCACAATTTCCCCATGCGCTTTATCTATGTCAAAGCTGTCTTGTATCGCCTCTTTGGAGTACCATCGGTTAAGCAGTTCGTCTATTTCAGAAGCGTCAAACCCTGTAAGCGAAACATCAAAGGCACCTGCGTCCAACTCAGCCATTAGCTCGGCCAGTTTATTCTCGTCCCACTCTCCCTGAATCTTATTGAGGGCAAGATTAAGCGCTTTTTCCCTCTGCGGGTCAAGATCCACAACGACGCAGTCTATCTCTGTCTGTCCCAAGTCCAGCAAAACCTTTAAGCGTTGATGCCCGCCTACCACATTACCTGTCTTTTGGTTCCAGATAACAGGCTCCACATAGCCAAATTCCTCTATTGACCGTTTCAGCTTTTCATATTCCTTATCGCCGGGTTTTAAATCCTTGCGCGGGTTGTATTCTGCAGGATTAAGTTTGTCAACAGATATTTTTTGTATGTTCATGTTGCATTCTCCTGTTCAATATTTTCTCAAGACCCTTTTTAGCACCCTCACACTCTCCGTTTATTACTTGTCCCCGCAGAGTCTTAAACTGCTGCTTCGTTAAATGGTCTTCATATTTTCTTAATTCCCTAAGAAAGATTGAATTTGCTTTATGCATCAGCCACCCCTCCTGGCTGTCAGTAGTTTTTCCATCACATCGTCGTGGGGAGTGGCCCCCTTGTATTCGGTAGCACAGTTTTCCCGCACGACTTGATAAATTTGATACCACAGGTTATTGGCCTGTTTCATGAAGCTTTGACTCATAGCCACATAAGGCGACGGGATGGCATTGCCAGTTGTCGGATGTTTAGCAAGAAAGCCAAATTCAGTGATACATTCCTCGCACTGGATCCACCGCGCCACACTCTGGCATATTGCTCTATAAGCTGCGCAGGGATAAGGTGAACACACCTGCGTTCCTTAAGCCACTGCCATGTTTTTTCGTATATTTCCACCGCCAGTGTTGTTTTTCCGTTCTTCTGCTTTGCAGCAAGATAATCCCTCGGTGGCGGCATGCTCTCTCCTTCCAGTTCCGCAGCATCCGTAAACTCCATTACCATGAGCTTTCGTCTGCCGGGGTTTCCTTCCAAAATCTTATCCGCCAGAGGCTTTTTCTTCTGTCCTGCACCAATACGTGCCCCGCCGCGGTTGGTACCGTCCTTTGCCATACACATCACCTCGATTCATGTAAAAACAAACAGGGGATATACCCCGTTTGAAACTGCGATTTTTCGCGCGTGCCCCCCGCCCGTTGCACAAAACTACTCCGCCAGAGATTTTGACCCCCCTACCGTCTTGCCCATCGCTCCCCTTCGCGGGCAGTGATCGATGAGTGGCATTGTTTGCACAGGCTCATAAGGTTACTGTCTGCATTGGTTCCGCCTTTGGATAAAGGGATAATATGATGTACCTCTTCGGCTGGTGTAAGCCTTCCGTACTTTTGGCACTCCTCGCAAAGCGGATGCTCTGAGATATATCTGTCCCTGATGCGTTTCCATCTCCGGCCATAGCATTTTCTTGTTTGGGGATCTCGTTCGTATTTGTTGTAATAAGCATCCTCTTGCCTTTGATGCATGTCGCAGTACCTTCCGTCCGTCAGTTCAGGACAGCCGGGAAAGGAGCAAGGCCTTTTTGGTTTTCTTGGCATCTGGCCACCTCCTTTACGGGTATAAAAAAGCCCTCACAGGTTCATCCCATGAAGGCTTATCCATAATTTTTCACAATACCATTATATTTGGATTTATAATGAATTTCATCTCATAAAAATCTCATCTGGAATATTGAACAACACATTTGCTATTTGACCATGGCATCTTACCGTTATAATACTTATCGGAGATATACCGCTGCATATCGGGTGGTAAAGCTGCAAGCAAAAGATAAGCCTTTTTCCTATCTTCCTCTAACTCCTGGGGGCTTTTATAGAAGGAACATTTATCTTGCAAGCACTTGTGTACAGTCAGGATATTGCAGCCATTCCTTCCGTTACTGCCAAAACAATTATCGTACATCTTTCCTCACTCCTGTTTTATGGCATAAAAAAGCCCCGAAGGGCTTATGCGTTTTAATGTTATTTTTTCACGATATCATTATATATGGGATACCTGTGTTTTTCATCTCATGAAAATCTCACCTTAAAGGAAGCTAAAAATATCAGTTTATTTGTTCAAAGATAGCTTTCGAATATACTTCTATATCTCCAGGAGTAAGCATGTTGAATTTTTCTTTTACAGCTACAAAATATTTCCCGATCAACTCTTTGGGTATTACACGATTAGAATGCGCATCCACCGGCAAACCGTCTCTAGTATGCCGCCATGGTTTCTCCAGATGCGTAAACTTCTCTAGCGTTTTTCCGCTATAACAGCAGAAGTTCTTAATAACGCTATCCAATATCGCTTTTTCAGCAGTTGTAAAAACTGATTCATCGAAAGCTTCAACACTCTCAATGGGGTCAAACCGATAAGATGAATACCTGTTATATACATCTCTGTAAACCGGTCCATGAACATGCCTCACAGTCTTCTTCAAAAAGAAACCGTCCTTCAAAAGCATAATAAAAACCCTGGACATAATATAGCGCCTTTTGTAAAGCTAAAGGAGTTATGTCCTCGCATTTATAAAGCAGATATTGGATAATTGAGTCCAGCTTTGAACCCGTTTTGTTTTCTTCCCCAAGCAGTTCCTGTACCTTCCGCTTACTTTTTTCATATGCCTGCAGAGATTTTAAATTGTCCTTATTTTTCTCCAGTAATTCTTTATAATACGCTGGATCATCATAAATCTTTTGAAGAATATCTGAATACTGTTTTGTAGGCATATCACCTTCACAATATCTCGAAAAAGTCATTTCTCCCCAACCTAAAAGCAATGATAGGGGACGTTTGCCAATATTGTATTTATGAGGTATTTCTAATATCTTCTCCAGCGAAATAATGCCGTTTTTTTGACGGTACGTGTCATACAAAGCCTTTAGATTTTCGTCCTCTATATCCGCTACATAGACTTCGCTCCCACATTCCGTACAAACAGCCTTCTTTCCAGTATACTCATATTCTTCGCCTTTAAGTTTACCCTTAATTGTTGCTGTTTCTACCATGTATTCGACATCTCTTCTGCATTCCTCGCAAAATGTCTTATTCCTATTCATAAGGCGGCCTCCTTTCAAACTCTCAAACTTTCTGATTGATCATCGAAAAAGATAATCAATCGGCTTGTTTCGCTTATGAAACGATATAACAACCACTCGTTTTCCACTTTCACTATCAATTAGATTAAATTTCGTATATATATCAACTAACTCCTCGATGCCATCAAAGTTAAATAACGTAACCTGGGGACAAAATACATATAAAACCTCATGTTCAAATCCTACTTTCGTATTTTGCAATGAATGGCAAAATCTTCTGTTTTTATTTTCAGTAAAATCTCATTTTGCCTTCTGCTGTTTAGATTATATTCATTTATAAAATCTATGTTTTCTTGCCTATTCTCATTTTTTGATATAATGAATCTGCCCTCTCTAATACAGTCATGTATCATTGCCAAAATCTCATTAATCTGTTCCCAGGTATAATTCTGATTATAGTGCTGATTCATTGCATCACCTCTTTTGTGATACAATGATACTATATTATATGCCTTTTGTCAAGATTTATGCATCAATTAGTGCATTTTTTATTTTGTTGATTTTTACATTAAAATATGTATACTAAAGATAACAGTTCCTACGAGCTTATATTAGGCGCAATACAGTAGGCCATTAAAAATACCCACTTAGGTAGTTCGTTCTATCTAAGTGGGTTTCCTATTTAACATGCTGCTAATGTTATCTTAAACTACTTCCCGTATAAAAGCAGTGCCAGATGATTAAGTGCCTTGTCCTTCCTACGGTACACCTGTGCTCTTTCAAGAAACAGCTTCTCTCCGATGTTTGCTACAGCTTCTGTCTTGCTCACATCATTAACAAAAAATTCTGTCAGTATAAACTGTTCTTCCTCCGGCAAGGCGTCCCAAGCAGGCTTGAACCACTCCATATATTCTAATGCCCGTCTGTAACGTTCTTTCAACACATCAATCTCGTCAAGGCAAGCAGCAAGGCGTTCTTCGCCGCTTTTGGGATTGTGTTTGCCCGGAACTCCGGTAATCTTTGCACTATGAGGGCTTGTCATACGGGTTTCAATTTCATATATATCCTCATCACTGTGTTCGATAATGTACTGCATGCTGCTGTAATCTTTCAAAGCTTCAACAGCAGCCGCTTTTTTATCTAAATACTGCCATGCAATCAGCATATCGCACCTCCAAAAAATCAAGATAAAAAACCTTGATCTTTGAAGCAGTATGCTTTTTTTCGTTGCTTTGCAGTGCTTGTTTCCTTGTTCGTTATGTCTTCGTTCTTTATAGAAGGCCATGCTTTTCCAGAATAACCTTCACCTCATCTACCGAATGGACAACCGCTGCCACTCCTCCTGCATTGAGGATTTTCCTTATAGTTGCTTCCTGCAGTTTTGTTGTCTTTCCCGATGGGGTTTTTATTTCAAAAGCTATAAACCGCCCATTTACGCAGGCAATAATGTCTGGTATCCCCGCTGTCCCGTACATACCACCATGTTCCTTCCAACAGAAACACCCCGGTACTGTCTTTAAGTACCGCAGTACTTTAGTCACAATACTTTTTTCAGACATAACCGCTCATCCTCCAAAAATGTTACCTTTTTCCCTCTTATAACCTCGTAACATCCAAAAAAGGCATCTCATAAATCAGCTTCCCAAGCGCTTTTCAGGATTTTGTTACCTTGTTACCTCTTTTTGGGGTAGGTGTATACACAAATATTTTTATTTTTATATTTTTTTATTTTTTCAAAAAATAATTTCATCTCTCGCGCGTATATATAAAGTTGAGGTAACAAAGGTAACATCGGTAACAAGTGGCTATTCATCAGCGTTTCGGGCGTTACCTTTTTGTTACCTTGTTACCTTTTTCAATACTAAAGAGGTTCAATATCTGTGATCTCAAATCCACTCACATCGCATCGCTCTTTCAGTATCGAGAAATCAAGAGCCCACGCTTTTTTTGTTTCATTCCCGAAACGCATCGTTTATTGCTCTCTATAAAAAGTCACTTTGCCTCAATTGCTTCAAAAACTGGTTATATGGAAGACATTCACCAGTGATTGCATAATCGCGTCTGTACTTGGTATAGCGGTCATATACATCACAGAAACGAATCCCGATAACCTTGCCATCTTTATCAAAAGTGTAGTCTTGATTCGGAGCCAGTTTCATCCGGGCCATGATTTCCAGGGTCTGTTCTACAATGGTCTTGTTATTGCTGCCGCCATCCAGCAAGTACTCCTGCACACCGTTTTGAAGATATCGAATACATGCCCCTTTGTTAATGGGAAATACTTCAGCCCACGTTACATTAAGGAATTCACACAGTTTGTTTACTAGGCTCAATCCGGCATAGCAACAGGCGAGATTATTGACGATACGAGATGGAAACTCATCAGATATCTCTGACTTTGCTTCCTCATACCACTTCTCTGCCTCAGCAACCGATACTCTGAGTGCTATATCCAGCAGGCTCCGACCGAAACTGCCAAGCAGATCCGCTTTTGCACACAGCTTATAAAATGCTTGTCTATGGCTGGCTGGTTTTAAGTCCTTCTTGCTGAATAGCAATTCTATGCTCCGTTCTCTGATGGCCGCTTCATCCGGCGATTCCTCACCAGCTACAATAATAGGTGCCAACAGTTCATAAGTAACAGCACTTTGATCCGCCCTACCGCGGACACCTTCATGGCCGTCATATGCATCTCGAAGATGGTTGTATAAGGCATTTAGCCTTAACTTATCTATCTTTGAAGGCTTGAACTCATCCATCAACTGCGGTATCAGATTCGATGATGCAGATTCCTTCATCAGTGTAAATGCAGTAACCTGTGTAGCCGCGCGGATTTTACTGCACGAAAATACCGGCAGAATAACCCGCTCCAATGTATTACTTTTTCCGCTGCCTTGTTCTCCGACAAGCAATAAATGAGGAAACTTGATGCCTGATTTTTTAAGATGCGGTTTAATAAAGCATCCGGCCACCCAGGCCATTACTGATACCGTTTTTATGGGTTCGTTATAGCTGAGGAGCCATTCACCAAGTATAATAAGCTGTTCCTTTGTCAATGGCTCAAAGATTAGGATATCGGTTGTTATGCTTTTATACTTATCAAGCTGCACGATATCTTCAACAATGTTGCCTCCGGCTTCAATGGCACCATCCGTTGAAACATATACCATCCGCCCGCCATGCTCATAAATCCCAAGAGCCTTGACCCCTGTTTTCCTTACCCACTCCATTTCGGATATATAACCTTTCAGCAGTTCCAAATCTCCTTCTGAGCCAAAATAGCCTAAGGATATTGTCCGGCGGTTCAAGATATTTTTAAACTTTTGGATGTTATTGAAGTCGGTAGTCATAAATGTCTGGCGGTATATTTCATCACGGATTGTAATAAGATCGGCGGTCATCTGCGTTTCATCTTCTGATACAATCATCTCCACCGGTTGAATGATAAAGTTTGTTATAGGATACACACTTTCGCCTCTGGTGCGGTAATACCTGCCTCATGTTCAAAGATAACTGACTCGCTTTCGCGGCTGTATACGTTCTCTGTAACTTCAATGGCCTTATCCAGTGTCTCCTGCCCATATGTTGCTCCACTTGCATGATGTACCGTATCCCACTTTTCCCGGAATAACCCGGAATTTCTAAACAGCCTGTCCATCTGCTCTTTGTTTTTGCCTGACCAGAAAGCCAGCATACAGCAAAGAGCAAGGTCGGCTTCGGACTGGCTCGGATACCCTGCTTCCTGCCATTTTCCTTCCCATAGCAGATTAAATTCCTTATGGTTTTCGGCTGTCCGGGCTTTCTCCAGAATTTCTTCATCTGTAAGCGGCTCTAGCTTAACCGCCTTACTGTCTTTCTTGCTTTTTCCTCTCCGTTTTTTACTTTTGATATAATTCTCATGTATCCAGGCCAGTGCCCCGTTATCTTCAGTAATGTAATCAGGAGTCCCTGGCAGTCGCTCGCCAGTCATTGTGAAGTATCTGCTGTGGGCATACATTTCAACGCCGGTTTTAGTGTTTTTATTGCCCTTAGCAGGCATCTCCCCTTTATAGAAAATATGAAGCCCAGTTCCTGAAGGGCTGATTTCCGTATAGGACGGAAACCGCTCAAGGATATCCTTGGCGGTATCGCTTAATTCCCCAGTGTTTTTGTCGCGGCAGTGATCTATGTCTATCCCCACTAAACCTCCGCTTTTTGCGAATACAAAACCTAATCCGGTATAGAGGTATTGTTCTTTTGCCGCAATCGCATCGTCAAGCGTCGACCAGTCGTTTGGGTTAGTGCTTGAGGCTTTTCTACCAGTTAAGGGATTATAAGGGATTTTACTGTCTCTTCCGTCCTTTGTGTTTGGTTCCAGACGCCAGCAGATCCATTGCTTCCGGTTTGCCAATTCTTTAGGGAATGAGATGCTCATTTACACCGCACCTCCTCGCATCGTTCATAAAAATACCGAATCGGAATGCTGCGCTGCTTTGCCTTTTCAATCTCAATGGACATCCCTTTAGTAATTTTTCTGCCAAATACCCACACTTCTGAGCACTTTGACATCAATACCATGCCAAAGTACAAGCCCAGATTTCGCATTTGTTCATCATCGTCGTCCATAAACTGCGGAAACAAGAGGTGCGGAGCAATAGGTATGCAATTCCTGCTCACTGCAAAGCGGCAGTACCCCTGAGCCTTACGGATATTACGTTCTATATCACCAGCATATGGGCTGCAGATAAATACCATCGGTCTGTAAGGCGCTTTCCTGGCCTCTCGCTCAATCCTAAGCAGTGCTTCATAAGGTGTGGGGTCGTAATATCCTTCCGCGTTAAACTTGCTGATACTCATGGTATTACCCCCTGCCTATGCGCTTTTTTGTTCACGTTCGATTACAGGCAATATACCTTTCTTGTTTTTAAGAAGGTCATAGATAAATAGCCTTCCTTTTTGTGTCCAATATGTGTGCATTACGCTTCTTTCTGCATCAATAGCATGAGTCTTGGACTGCGTGTATCCTTGATCGGCGTACTCCTGATATAAAAGCCAGCAGTTTCCCATTTTGTACTGTACTCCAAGATCATGAAGCAGCTTATTGAAAGCGCGGCCAGACATTCCGTAATCCTTGGCAATCTTGCTGATCGGCACAAGGCTTTTATTTTGCAATATGAGATCATAATAGCTCGCTTTGGGCTTCAACTCACTGATAATCTGTTTATTCTTTGCATTCTCTATTTCTAAAGCTTTCCGTCTGTCGCGTTCTGCCTTCAGTTCAGAGAAAATCCTGATACCATACTCCGGATTAGAAATCATCTCTTCGATAACTTTATCTGTAGCATAAACTCCATATTTTCTGATCGTGGGCAGCACTTCATCAAAGACCCATCTTTCAAAGCGTTCAGCAGCAGGAAGTTTGCTACGTATAATGAGACGATATAGATTTCCCTCTGTAATATAAGTCCGTTCAACATGCTGTTCAGTCGAGACACCATATTGATTTGTAGTTAAGGTGACCCCGTCGTGTTTCACGACCCCGTCTGGTTTGCAATGGCGTTGTATCGCATCACGAGGGTTACTATATCCTAGCATCCTTGCACAATCCGTTGCAGGAAAGTATTCCTTTCCATCAATAACGAGTACTTTAAGTTCTCCAAATTCTGTATTCTTAAAAACCTGTAAATTAGTCATAATATCAATCCTCCATTTCTTTCATTTCTCCAAAATTTCTTCCTACCGAAGCCTCTGCCACAATAGGTACATCAAATTCAGGGAAGGGTTGTGTTTCCATACACTCTTTTATAAAAACAACTGCTTCGTCCGCCTTGTCTTCCGGTAATTCAAAAACCAGCTCGTCATGTATCTGCAGTATAGGTTTCAGCCAGAGCCTTTCGGGAAGTCCACTGATGATGCGCCCACAGGCAAGCTTTAGAATATCTGCCGCTGTACCTTGAATAGGTGTATTTAATGCGCACCGCTCGGCAAACGACTTCTTGCCCCAATCTGATGACCGAATTCCCAGCAGGTATCTTCGCCTGCCCAGCCATGTTTCTGTATAGCAGCTTACAGCAGCCCGCTTTTTTACCTCATCCTGCCATTTGGCAAGACCGGGGTATCCGGATTTCAAGTTTTGAATGATGGTCTCACATTCGGACAAAGTTGGGTTCAGCCCAGCTTTAAATTTAAGTGTTCTCTGTAAGCCAGTAGGAAACAGGCCATAGAACACACCGAAATTGCAGTTCTTTGCAATGGTTCTGCGCTCTTTATAATGTGGAGCATTTTTGTCTGCTGC
Organism: Acetivibrio straminisolvens JCM 21531; assembly: GCF_000521465.1. Taxonomy (GTDB): domain Bacteria; phylum Bacillota; class Clostridia; order Acetivibrionales; family Acetivibrionaceae; genus Hungateiclostridium; species Hungateiclostridium straminisolvens. Next base: position 25,844 of record NZ_BAVR01000036.1, on the reverse strand, counting down.
CTCCTCAAAAGGAATGCGGTAAATAACAGAAGTGGTCTGAGCATGGATATCACCGCCAGTACGATAGGTTTCCAGCATACGTTTGTCCCTGCAATAAAATGCTCGACGCGCAGTTCTATCTGTGAAAAGTCAAGGGATAAAAGAACCTTTCCGGCTGGCGAAATGATAAATTTCCGTACGCCTATTGGGTCATTATCTTTCTGCGGGCAATTCTGCATATTCGGGTTTCTTGACGCAAATCTGCCTGTCTCTGTCCCCAATGGTATAAGGTCCGGATGAATCCTGCCGGTATCCTCATCAATAAATCGAAGATACCCGTCTATATAGGTGGATTTGAGTTTGCCCCATTTGCGGTACTCTTGCACCAGATCAAATAAGCGAGCAAGTTCAGGCCTGTTGGATTCACACCATTCTTTTAATAGGATCATGGTTTCATCATCGGCAGCTTCCTGATGTTTTGCGGTCGTTTTCATTACCGGAAGACCGAGATCCACAAAAAGATATTTTTTAAATGCTGAAGTTGAAGCATTTGCCCCAATCTCTACATTGCCGATAATTCCGGCAATCTCTTTTCTGATACTGACAATCTTTTCTGCGGCTTCCGCTTGTTTCTTCAGCATGGCTGACTTATCCACCAATATGCCGTTATACTTCATTATCCCGACATATACTGATGTAGGCGATTCTACCTCTTCCACAATAGTTCTGTGTTTGGGTAAAAATCTATCAAACCACTGATTGAAAACATGATACAAGCGAAGAGTGTAGTCGCTGTCAGCACAAGCGTAGCGGACAGTCTTCTCATCCTGAGGGTTCAATTCATCGAAAAACCGACCTTCAGTAACCGTTGAGAATTCTGTCATTTCTGCTTTGCAGAGTGCAGGCGCAAGCGTTTTAAGTCCGCTGTCAGCAAGACTTCTGAACTCCCACTTGCTTTTTAATGTAAGTTGTGATGCTGCAATCGTGTCATAGCAAGGCTTTTGAAGGACGATACCTCTTGCGTAAAGGAACATAGACTCAAAAGCCAGATTATGAGCAACTTTTATTACATCTTTTGATTCGAATAGTAATTTCAGATAATCCCATATTGCCGCCTGGTTCTCTGCATTTCGCCCGCTACGATGTTTAAGTGGAACATATATAGCAGTCCCTTCTGATACTGAAAAACTGATCCCTGTAATATCTGCTTTATGAGCATCCAGAGCTGCACTTTTATCGTTCCTCCATTTATCGCGGGGTGACGTTTCAAAGTCGAAAGCAAATAGGACAGTGTTTTTCAGATACTCTTTTATTTCAGACAGCATATAAACACATTTGTATCCCATGCGGTTCTCCTTTCCGCCCTATCGGAGATGGAAGTTACTCTCCGATAGGGCCTTTGATCACTTAAGCGGCTCAGTAATTTCACCTGATTCAGGGTCTACATTTATTACCTCTTCACCGGCAGGTTCAGTGTCATGGCCGACTCGGGTACTGAATGCTTTGACCTGCTCGGAAAGCTTGGATATCAACGCATATTCGTCCGCGGTCAGATCCCGATCTACAGCAAACTGAGCCTGTGAATAGGTGATACCGCTTGAATTGGTCGCCTTTTTCAAAGAAAAGCGAGTAACAACGCTGTTTGATTTTTTGCCTTTAGAAAGCAGCCTTTTGATGTAGCGGGAAAACTCTTTCAACGATCCTGTTGGCAATGAGAGTATCAACGGGAAAATCTCCCCTTCACGCAGTACATATATCCTGCGGCGGTTCTTGCAAGCTTTGCTGCCGTTTTCCCCCGAACCGAACTGATTATATGGGCATTTGGCACAGCTTCCTCCGGGGTCTCCTTCGCCGGTTATACCATCAAAGCTTCCGCAATCCGGTGGGTTACTGCCTCCGGTATACTTGTCCTTGTAGTATGCATAAAGTGGATGATGATAAAGGATTACCGCTGAGAATTCCTTGACAGTATCAGGTTCTCCGGGATTCTCACCAGGCACTTCAAATACTGTGCTGCCTGCGGACGGGATTTTTATGCGTTCAAAAGTCATGTCAAGACCGTCAAGTTCTGATGCCATTGCCTCGTCAAGATTGAAATCAGCGAGCTGAAGAAAACCTGTATTTTCGTTAATAGTTACGAGTTCATTGTTTTTCATGCTTTTATACCTCCGTAAATATGAATTTGAAATGTAATCTATATCATTGTTCTTTGAAGCATTGTTCTTCGAACAGTTATTCCTTGAACATTGATATTGGAGCATTGCTTTCTGAAGCTATTTACCTTGCTGCTTTCCGCACAGTTACTGTTGTCTTTTCGAAGACATTCACAAGGCCTTTCAGCCAATCCGGAAGCTCGTCCCCATTCTCCGCAATCTGTTCTTTAACAAATGCTGACAGGGAATTTGCATTGACTGTTTCATAGATGAGTTCTCCAAAGCCTTTACTGCGTAGTACGTCAAACAGTTCCTCCTTCATACCTGCGGCAGCACTGGCTCTTGTTGTCGTTGAAAGGCAGAACATTGTTCCTGCTCTTGTGAAGTTTTGCGTCTCACTGCTGATCATCAGCTCAGACAGGCGGTATTCAACATCGTCAATCTCTGCATTAATGCTTTTCAGTTCCTCTTCCGCGGCCTTTTTTGCATCGCGAAACTCCTTAAGACGGTCAGCAAGTTCAAACATCGCATTATCGCTCATAGCTTTCACCTCCCTCTGGGGCAAAAGGATTTGCTCCTTTGCGGTAGTCGTCTATCAGCATTTTTGCAAGATCTGCCTTATTGCGTAGGGCAGTCAGGATTTTTGAATCCACAGTACCCTTGGCAATAAGGTAGATATATGTGCAGCCATTCTTCTGTCCAACTCTATGGATGCGAGCCTTTGTCTGCTCGAAATTCGACATGGAATAATCAAGGGAGTAAAATACCATTGTGCTTGCAGCAGTCAGCGTAATACCGAGTTCAGCGGTTGCAATCTGGCCTACAAACACCATGCAGTCGGGATCACATTGAAACCGGTTTACTTGCTCTTGGCGATCCTTAGTCGCACCATAAATACATGCATAGCCGATGTTCTTTTTCTCCAACAACCTGCATATAGCATGAATTTCAGGGATAAACCTTGCTATGACAACCAGCTTATGTCCTTCTTGAATACTGCTTTCAAGGATATCTTCAAGAGCTTTCAACTTGGCATCACTGACTTGCTCGATTTTCCCACCGTCATCGCTTCCGATGAAGCCGCCGGTTAATTGCGAAAGACGAAGCAAGCGTGTCAGTATGTTTGTAGCTGTTACTTCTCCTGCTGACAGCTCAGTATAGCTTTGTTTGACAAGCTCTTTATATTTCTTTAAAGTGACAGGCTCAAGCTCAATATGGCGAATAATTTCGGTGGTTTCCGGCAAATCCAGACACTCCGCTTTGGTCGCCCGGAATGCAATGCTGTGAATCCTTTTCATCAAATCCTGTTCCATTGATTTTTTCAGCACTGGCGTATGGTTGCCATAGCCAACCATGTTGAAATACCGGTTTCGGAATGCATAGAAGCTATTTCCAAAGATACGAGGATCAAGAAACTTGTACTGGCTGAATACATCTATGGCTTTGTTGGTTATAACCGTTCCTGTCAGTAGGAGCCGATACTGGGCAAGCAAGCCCAATCGGTGCATTGCTTTTGAAACCGCTGTATTATGAGTTTTAATTTTATGTCCTTCATCGGCTATGATAAGGTCAGGATGCCAGTTTGCCAGTTCCTTTTCCATTCTCCATGCAGATTCGTAATTGACTACCACCACATGGACACCTTCGCCAGTTAAAAATCTTAGCTGTTGGATTTTCTTTTGAATCATGCCATTAAGGACTATAAGCTGATATGGGAAATCTGCGAACCGTTTAAACTCGTCTTCCCACACTCCAAGAATGGAAAGTGGCGCAACAATCAGCACACGTTTTATTCTTCCTGCAGCAAGCAATGCTCCTATAATGGCAATTGAGACAAGAGTTTTCCCGGTGCTGTTCAGCCCATTTCCATCAGGAGCGCTGCACCCCATCCGGAAATGGCAGAAACACCACCACCCTTCAAAAGCCCAAATAGACTACAGATGAAATTGAAAGCACGAATCTGATGCTTGTAGGGTCTGCCCTTTATGGGCATTGGAATTATTTGCTGCACTTTAGCATTGCTCATTGAGTCTTGCATCTTATATCCTCCATCCTTCAATTTTGAGGGTTGGCCAACTCTCTGACTCAATGCTACTCGAATTGTTAAAGCCTGTCTGGACATCTAAAGTCCATGTTTTGGGCAAAAAAATAGCCATTATGCAGTAAGGTTTTTGCGCCTTTTTTGCATAATGGCTTAAAATCTCATTATAATAGCCGGTTTAAAATATAAAAAGTTGGACTTCCGAAGTCCAACAATTTTTTAACTTATCATTTCTTTATATGCCTTTGCACAAAGAGGGGAAAGTCCCAAGGCTTCCAAAACTTCATTGCATTCATATATTGAATGCCCTCTATACGAATGGATAAGCTTTTTATACGCCAATTGCTGTGGAGTGTTATTGAGAGTATATCCGGCAAGCTTTAATATCTCTTCACTGTATGTAGGGCTTAGCTCCAATCCGATGCAGATTGCCACAACGGTTTCTAAAGTTGGATTGTTAAGTTCATTGTTTTTTATTCTGTCATATGTTTTCCTGAAAGCAAAGTCTTTTCAATAAAAACAACCTTATTGTAGCCTTTTCTTTTGATATGTCCATATACCGCTTGGGAAAATGTCTGGGTTGTGCGGCTCAAATGCTGACCTTCTTCGACGAATTCTTCGTGAAATTTCTTTAGCTCTTCTGAACGATTAAATACCTCCATATTATGCTTGTCCGGATTAAATGTCGGCACTCTGTTATAATCCGGTGTAGCTTTACGGAACATTATAGAATCGAGGTATACTACAATGTCCATTTTTGAGGCTTTATTTAATTTTAAATCAAACAGAAGGCAGCATTCATCTACATGCAGTTTTGCATAGTCTGTAAGATCAATGCTTCCATTTTCTAACCTTTTAATGTATTTGGAGTCGTTAATAATGTAATGACCGTCAACATAAATAAAATTACCGCTGTCTATAATCTTTGCGAATTCCGGATTTGCATAGTATTCAAAAAAAGAATCACTTAGGCTAATACTGTATGTTTGATTCTTATGTAATGAGTCTGCCTTAAATGAATAATTGCTGATAAAATGGTCATCTACGTAGGTATATACACCTTCAACTTCCTTATATCCAAGGTCAAGCATCCTTATTTTGGCCGCTATCCTTGACACCTGGAAGAAGTCAGCTAATTCATACACGACATTTTCCATTATATTTAGCCTGTCGTAAGTACCAAAAAGGAGCTCATTCTTTTTAATTAGCTCCTCAATCTTTTTAATGGTCATTGATCTAGGCATAAGGATTCGTGGTGCAATTCCGTTAGCATGCCATTCCATCCAGTCTTCTGGCGTCCATTGCTGTTTGTATTTAGTTGTTTCGTTTACCCTGCAGCTTATGAGCAAAGCATCGCTGTTATACGTCTTAACTAACTCATGGTATTTTCTATGCTTATACCAGTGGACACACTCATGAATAATGGTATTGTTCATACACCCTACGTTTCGCATGAAATACACATTAGGATCCACGAGAATTGTTCCTCTTGAAACTTCCAAAGGCTTATATGTTCTTTCATTTCTGTCGTAATACTCTATTGTGCAATCGCCAAAGACTATTTGACCAAATATAGTGAAATGCTTTGTAAGCTGGATTTCCTCAACCTTAAGCCCCATTCTTTTCACTACTTCATCTACTGGAATGGGCATAGGAGTACTTAATGCTTCTGGGCAAAACTCATTTAGAAATTCAGTAGCAACATTGTCAAACTGTTCCTTTTCTATAATTGGTACTAAATACTCAGACAGTCTGCCTAATTTGCTCTCTCTGTACTTGTTGTATATTGAAACAGACTTGATTTGAAAATTCTGAATTCCGTCATCAAGGTCAGCTCTGCAGGAGATACGGAACCATTGTTCTATACCATCAGTCTCGCGATTCCTTCGTACTGTTTCTGCAATTTCAACTTCGGCAGAAACAATTACGTCAAATAAAATACTGTTACCTGGCGAGTCGGTTATGTCTAACGTTATGATGTCAAAATCGGATAATGCTGCTTCATCCGGTGATTGCACACGATATGAGTTGGATTCAAGCTTATCCGGGTTGTCCTCAATATACTCGGACAATTCGTCAAAGAGTTCATTGTAATACATATTTGCAATAACATCTCTGAACGAGCTGACACTTGCCATACCGTACCTCCATAATAACATTTCATCATACAGACCAGATATTTCCTTATGTAAATTATAGCATGAATTTCGCAAAACACAATAATTAATTTGCGGACTCAAATTTTTATTGTGTTTTAGCTTACTTTATGATATTCTTTATAGCGAGCGAGGTGACAATTATGGCCGTAAGCTATAAAAGCTATGGAGGCTTCTTATCGATAAAGATATGAAAAAGAAAGATTTAAGAGAAGCGGCTGGTATTAGTACATCTTCTATGGCAAAACTGGGTAAAAACGAAAATGTTACGACCGATGTGCTTGTGAAGATTTGCAAGGCATTAAAGTGTGATATTTCCGATATTATGGAGATTAAGCCAGATGAATAGGTATCAACAGCTTTTACTTAATAGTTAAGCAACAATGACGCTAATTGAATTATTATGAAAAAACTTAAATTAATAAAATTTTAAAAGTGAGGTTATAAAGATGTATAATCAATTTTTTAATACTGTTCTTGAAGTACTAAAATAAGATGATAAAATGTATTCTGATTACTAAGAAGGTAAGTAATTATATATAGATTTCTTTGCTTACTAAATTGGAAAGAGATTACAGCTCAGAGGTTGTATGAGGCCGTCCTGCAGAAAAGGGAGGAAAAATTGTGAGAAAATATATAAGAAAACTGAAATCATTATCATACCCACAGATAATAGCACTTGGCTACTTTCTGATAATAATTGCCGGGACATTTTTGCTGTCATTGCCGATAGCCAGCCGCAATAATTTATTTCCCGGATTAATTAATGCACTTTTTACAGCAACCTCTGCTACTTGTGTAACAGGGCTTGTTGTTTTTGACACCTATACACAATGGTCGCTATTTGGACAAGTAGTTATTTTACTGCTGATTCAAATAGGTGGCTTAGGGTTTATGACGGTTGTCACAATGTTTTCTATTTTTTTAAAAAGAAAAATCGGGCTGAAAGAAAGGGGACTTTTACGTGAAAGTATAAATGCTATGTATATCGGTGGGATTGTACGTCTGACCAAAAGAATATTGCTTGGCACTTTGCTGTTTGAAGGTATTGGTGCAGTATTGCTATCATTGAGGTTTATACCCAAAATGGGCTTGCTGGAAGGTATATATAATGGCATTTTTCACTCGGTTTCAGCTTTTTGCAATGCTGGGTTTGACATTATGGGAAAGTACGGCAAGTATTCGTCACTTACAAATTTTTTCGGGGATGCGGTTGTCAATTTAACAACCATTACACTTATCATCGGCGGAGGAATAGGGTTCTTTGTATGGGATGATATTGAGAAAAATAAATATCATTTTAGAAAATATCAGCTACATACAAAAATAGTTTTAACGATGACCGCAATTCTTATAGTGTCAGGGACGATATGCTTTTATATTTTTGAAAGAAATAACCTTCTTTATGGGATGACTACAGGAGAAAAAGTTTTAGTCTCTCTCTTTGGCGCAGTTACGCCCAGAACAGCAGGCTTCAATACTGTTGACGTTGCATCATTAACCTCTGCAAGTAAACTTCTAACTATTGTGTTGATGTTTATAGGCGGCAGTCCCGGATCTACTGCCGGTGGGATCAAGACTACTACTTTAGCGGTTATTATGATTTCGCTGTGGTCAAGCTTGAAAAATAGGAAGGGTGATAATATATTTGGCAGGAGACTGGAAGATAATGCACTAAAGAGGTCGTCTGCCGTTGTGACAGTCAATATACTTCTTATACTGAGTGCGGCTTTACTTATTAGTGCTACAAATAAAGCTTTAGGACTTGACGCTGTTTTGTTTGAGGTTACATCTGCAATTGGTACTGTTGGTCTTTCTACGGGAATCACAGGTGGTCTGAATACCTTTGCAAAAATAATTATCATACTATTGATGTATAGCGGCAGAGTCGGAAGTCTTTCTTTTGCTTTGCTGTTTACAGAACATGGAGTGACGTCATCTATACAGAATCCGGTGGAAAAAATAAATATAGGATAGGGGTATTGGTATGAAATCATTTTTAGTTATTGGAATTGGACGTTTTGGGAAACATTTGAGCCGTAAGCTGGTTGAGCTTGGAAATGAAGTCATGATTGTTGATAAAAATGAAGAAAATATAAGAGAACTTTTACCCATCGTGACAAATGCACAAATTGGTGATTGTACGAAAGAAGAAGTACTTCGTTCACTGGGCATTGATAATTATGACGTATGTTTTGTCTGTGTTGAAAATGATTTTCAGAGCAGCCTTGAAATTACCAATCTGCTTAAGGATTTTGGCGCTAAATATGTAATAAGCAAATCCAGTCGCGATATCCAAACAAAATTCTTACTACGTAATGGTGCCGATGAAGTTATAGATCCTGAACGGAATATTGCTGAAAAACTGGCGGTGCGCTGCAGTGCAAACCACGTTTTTGATTATATTGAGCTCACAAATGATATCTCCATCTATGAAATTCCGCCTGCAAAAAGCTGGATTGGGAGAAGTATAAAGGAGATAAATTTCAGAGTAAGATACCATGTAAGTATACTGGCAACAAAAGCTGGGAATGATATTTCACCTTTACCTGTTGCCGATTATATATTCAAGCCCGAGGAACATCTTTTAGTTATAGGACGCCGCAAGGATGTAGAAAAGCTATTAAAACATATAAACTAAAAATATGGTAAAATACTTCTACGAGGTGATAATATGAGCAGTAAATACTATTTACGGATGAAAAACCATCCTTATCTTGTTTTCCTTTGTATTGGCTCAGAACTCCGGATACACTGACAATATCATACTAGCACTACAAAAATTGAATATTTTCATGAGAAAATTAGAGAAATTTTAGGCGAAGAGATGAATCAGGAAATTGAGCGTTTGCAGCAAATAATTGATCAATATGATAAAGAAATAAATCGCCTTAATAGAAAAATTAAAGAAACTGGCTTAGCTAAGGAAATGTCAGAGAGAATACTATCACAGTGTGTTAATGTTCGTGGCATTACATCAAACGAGGAACTTGATAGAATTTTTGATACGGATGCTGAGCGAGAAGATTAAATTATACATCCATCCTGTATCCTCAACCCCCTGTAAAAAAGGGGGTTATCTAATCTGGTAACTCAACTATTAATTTTCGGGACGGTTGATATGTTCCCGCAAACAATAAAAATAAGGGTTTCCTGACATTGCCACATCCGGCAGATCGGCCTCGAGAAAAGCTAAACGTCTGGAAACCTTTATTTACAAGCTTTTCAGTTTTTTATTTCTCAACCTTTGACATCAATACTACACACTCAACATGTGTTGTCTCTTGTAAGGGAACACGTTTTGTTGCCACTTATCGGAGGGCTTGGCGGGGGTTGTATTCCCGCCTTAAAAACAAAGGTTATCTTACGTGGGTCAACTGTACCGTCTTCGTGTCGCTCTCCGATAACTACATGGTCTATAACTGCCTCAAATACACGGCGGTCGAACTCCTGCAGTATTGGATTTGCCTCTAAGGCTTCCTTACATTCTGTCAGCTGCTGTTTTAACCTCTGTTCGTCATCGTCTGTCTGCTGTAATGCTTTCTGCTCCTCGTATAGAGGTTGTAAGTCCTTATCTATTTCTGCTTTCTTCTCAGCGTAGTCCGATTTAGATATAGTACCGTCCAATAAAAGGTCTAACAGCTTCTGCCTACGCGCTTCATAACTCTTTATCTGCTTTGTAATCTTCTCCAATCGCTTCGCTGACCCCGCTGTAAACAGACTATTTTCAAGGCGATTTAAGAACTCCGATAAAACATCGCTATTATCGCCTGCTAATAGATTGTATCCCTGAACAAAGGCACCCTCGATTATCGCCTCGTCAACGGCTTTACACTCTGGACAATATTGCTTGCCCTTTTTGGTGTATGATACACAGTGCCATACCCATTTTTGATGTGTTGTGCCACTGTGATGACTACGCCTTGAAAGGTTGTGACCGCAAAACCCACACTTAATCATACAACTAAAAGCGTGCTTTCTACTATATTTATTGCCGTTTTTAGCAGTAGGCTTAACCCGCCATTCGTTTCTACGTTTAAGAATCGCTTGGGCTTTATCCCAAGTATCACGGTCAATAATCGCTGGATGTGCGTCTTCCAGATAAAACATATCGGCTTCCCCACGATTATCTATGCGTCGATGCGTTATAGGGTCTACTGTTATAGTCTTGCCCTGTACTAAATCACCTATATACTTCTCATTTTTAATAATACCAAGAACAGTTGATTCTCCCATGTTGTATTGCCCCTCTTTGTCTTGTATCCTAAGTTTTCAAGTTCTCGACCAATTACTCGTCCACCTGCTCCTTCGGCGTAGCGCTTAAAAATGTAGCGTACAATTTCTGCTTCGGCTTCATTTATCACAAGCTTACCTGTTTCGTCATCTTTGTCGTATCCAAGAGCCTCTGGGTCTCCTACAAGCTCCCCACGGAGCATTTTAGCTCGTATACCATGTCTAACTGAACCAGATAAAGTCTCTACGTATTGTTGACTCATTGCGGATAAAAATGTTATCAGTGTTTCACCTTTGGCAGTCAGTGTATTGATTGCTTCTTCCTCGAAAATTACGGCTATATTACGCTCCTTTAATAGTCTGATATATTTTAACGTATCTACAACATTGCGACTAAAACGTGATAAAGACTTTGTCAGTATTAGGTCTATCTTACCCTCCATGCAATCATTGATTAGTCGGTTAAAGTCATCCCTCTTTTCAGTCCCCGTACCACTTATACCTTCATCTTTATAAATATCAACCAAAGTCCACGCAGGGTTACTCTTTATCTTATCTGTGAAATAGGCAATCTGTGACTTAAAACTTTCCAGTTGCTCCTTATGGTCTGTTGACACACGTACATAGGCTGCAACCCTCAAAGTCTCGGCAGTCGTAGATAAGGAACGGTCGGCTCTATTCGCCTTTATTACTTGCACTTGTTTACTCACCAAATAAAACCTCCTTACTGAGTTGTATTCCTCGTATAGCATCATACACGATACTACGGGAATACGTCCATAATTATTTTAGATTTAAGCCCACAATTACTGGATAGTCACGGTAAATTGACGCCACTACTATGTCGTACTCCTGCTCCGTAATCAAACCTATCAACCGCAATGTTGCAAGCATAGCCAGTTGCTTTGACGCTCTTATTATCTGTTGTTGCTTACGCTCGTCCTTGGACATCTTAATACCTCCTAAATCACTGAAATTTAAGAGGTATTGAGCAGGGCACACCGCAGGCACGAAAATTATTAAAGAAATTTACACAAAAATACGGTAAAATAGTATCGGCTCACATATAAGATGAGGAGGTGGTTGATTGGCCTATAAAAATAAACAGCTTACGCAACAGGAAAAGCGTAAGCTGATTGCCGATAAATTGCGGGTTGTACCTGAATTATCCGATAGAGCAATAGCAAGGATGCTTGGGGTCTCGCCTACTACGGTCGGCTCTGTAAGGCGGGAATTAGCAGATAAAACTGTCCAAAGTGGACAGATGGACACACAGGCTGAGGATTGGACGAACCATCCATACCTAAGAGAGCATCCTGACATACTCATAGGCTTATCAGAGAGGTCATTACGGGCGATTAAGGCTCCGGGAGTGCTTGATAAGATGATGGAGAGAGGGAGTAGGTCGCCAAGATACTGCCAGCGTCTGCTGTATAAAGAGCGTAGGGAGGCGAATAAAAATCCTCTGCTGACAGTGACAGAGGAGGATGTTAAGGTCTTTGTGGGCGATGTCAGGACTGGCCTACCACAGATAAAAGACAGTTCGGTGGACTTAGTTTTTGTAGACCCGCCATATGGCAGGGAGGCGGTTGAGGAGCTGTATAGATACATAGCAAGCGTTGCAGGCAGGATTTTGCGTGAGGGAGGCTCGCTGGCTGTGATGTGTGGTGGTGCGTATCTGGACAAGGCTATGCGGGAGCTGACTACGGATAAAAGCCTACGTTATAACTGGACGATTGCGTATTTATGTAAAAGCAACGGCTCACCATTGATACATAGTCGTAAGGTGGCTACGGCGGTTAAATATGTAGTCTGGCTTACGAAAGGTGCTTACGAAGGTGGTATTGTTTACGATTACGTGGAAGCCCCGCCAGACGACGGTACGGATAAAGAGCATCATGTATGGGGTCAGAGCGTAGCTGGTGTCAAAGAAATCCTGCGTCGGCTCACTAAAGATGGCGACGTAATCTGCGACCTTATGTGTGGCGGTGGCTCTACGGTAGTCGCTGCTCTCGAGCTTGGAGGTCGTAAGATAATTGCCTGCGACGTCGACGAGGACGCCGTAAGGACTACACAACGTAGGGTTCGACGGTTCTTTGGACACGACAGGTAAACGGTAAATATTTACATAAATGGTAATTAAGGAGGGTGATGGTGGGGCAGGTGTCACACTTTGATTTTTTATATATATATATATATGGCAGTCTGCCTTAATCCATTTTTTGAGGTTAAATCCGATGTCATCGGGGTTAGTAGCTCATTTTGAGGTATTTTGGACAGGAGAACTAAAAATTAAATAAAAATCATGTAAAAGCAAATAAAATCTTTAGAAATTGGATACTGAGAAATGGAAATTAAGGTCAGCTAACCTTAATCCATATTTAAGCCCTAAACCCCGATAAATACGAGGTTTAGGCTTAACATAATCAATCTATTTAGATACTGCCATTATGTTACCATCATTATCCAGATAAAAAGTGTACTGCTTATATGCAACCGTGTCTTTGCCCTCTTTGCGTGCTTTGCTAAGGGCATTGTGGATGCTCTTGTAAGCCAGTTTGTGGGCATCGGCAAAATTCTTAAGGGTTGTGTAGACATTACCATTATACGTGATTGTAGGGGTATCTGCGTCTACTGCCTTGATTATGCCACCAGCAAGAGTGTAACGTCTGCCGTTGTATATCGCATCATTGCCTGCCTCCAAGCCGGTTAATGCCTGCTGTAAGTTTTTGTAGTTGCCTGCGTCTGTAGCCTCACTGTAATCTTTTATGGTGTCATAGCGTACGCCCCGATAAATCACTGGTCGGCTGGTACTGCGAGCGGTGTCGTTTGTCTGCTTAGGTACGATTTCGAGGTTTTCTGGGCAGTTGTTGCTTCGGCACCTGTCTTTGTGGTGGACATGATAAACTAACGGCTTGCCCGTTACAGGGTCGGTCGGCTTGGTCGTTATATATGCCGAGTAATCACGTGGGTAGTAGACGTAGGCAGACAGACGGTGGGCAGACAAATAAAACTTGGCGTAGTACGGGGTCTGGACTATCTGACGTATGGTGCGTTTGGTGACAACATAATCGGTATCGCCATCATAATCATCAGCAGCATCGTACTTGTAGAGGTCATTAACTTGGGCTAACAATATGTCGGCCCACTCCTGTAAGTCTTTAATGGCTTTTTGTCGTGCTACTGGGTCGCCTTGTGGGAGTTGGGTGATACATGGAGGCAGACTACTACGATACCGTGGGTCGGCGGATAAAACGCACTGTAGGGTGCTAATGCGGTCTTTTAGGGCTTTGGTATTATAGGCCGTAAAAATGTAGTCTGCGTACCGTCGGCTCTTATAGTTGGCAGGACTTTTAGGTATTGGTCTGTCTTGGGATTGTGGATTATCAGGTCACCGTCCAGCAGATAAGGAGTGGAGGCCGCCCCTGTAATGTAGCAGGCTATGGTCTTTATGGTCTGGTCGTCGACTGGCGTTAGGGTGCTGGGGTCGAGAGGTGCGGATAGAACCTCGGTATCAGCGACGATTACATCTGCCCCAAGGTTATTGATTGCTACCTGTATGGGCTGTGTCAGGTCAAAGGGTAACGGCTTGCTGTCAGTAATGCGGGGAGCTTTGGGTGCGTTGACTATGGCGTCGTCTGACAGGGGTGCGATGTCTGGTAGAGGCAGTGCGTTGGCAAACCCGCACGTATGCTCGCTGATAGAGCTGTATAGCTCCTTGGCAAGCTGGTCGTACAGGATGACAAGACTACGGTGCTTAAACTGTGGTCGGAGCTTAGCGGTAAAGGCAAGTATGCCCTGTACGACGCTGTGGGATAATATGTCGGGCGGTAGTACGGTATTTACGTCGAGGTTATACAGGTCTATCTGCAAGCAGGCCGATAATACAGGTCGAAAATTGGCGAAATTGCTGAAAAACTCCCTGCCCTTTGCCTGTGTCTCCTCTATGCCTGATAGGTCGATACCTTGGGTGACGGCTCGCTGTGATGCAAGCAGTCCAGCTTTAATGTCGTCAATGGGGTCGACACCGTCAGCATAGGCATTGGCTCTTTTAGCCATTAGCTTGGCGTAGGCTGCCTCCAAGCTGTCCGTAAAGTGCGTCGCATATGCAGATAAAGGCATAACTGGCTTTGCTATGGGTGCTGTCTTTGGTGCTGGCGGTGCAGTCTTAAGGTCTTGCAGGGTGCGTTTTATTATCTTGTGTGTGGAGGTGGATAAAGAGCCTGTGCTGATGACTTGGTTGATTGCCTGCCAGTCGTCTGCTGGGATGCGGTGTTTGTTGAGTTTTAGCGTGTCTATGTCCTCAGGCTTTAGTTTTGTGTATCTGATACGGTCTTTGACTACTGACTGTAATCGCCTAAGCTCTCGCCCAATAAAAGCGTCAAGAGCTGCATTGTATGGAGCGATAAGTTCGTCTGCCTCAGCGACAAGGTCGATAAGTCGCTTGTCATGTGCAATGAGGTCTGGGCGTCGAAGCGGAGACAGGAAGGAATAAAGGAAATTGTGAAAGTGCGGGTACAGGTCATAAGAGTTGCCCGCAAAGTAGTCTGCTATAAGGTCATAGATGTTATCGCCCTCGTCTATGATGTTTGGTGGTAGCTCTGGCTTAATCGGTGTCCGACTGATGTTAAGCAATCTATGGCTAAGTCTACACTGGCCGCATTAAAGGCAGTTTCTGCTTGCTCATAAAAAGTAAGGTATTGAGCAATGTATTGGTTGAGGTCGTCATCTGTAGCAGTGTCTGGGTCAAGAGGGGCGATGACGTGCCGATAAATAGCATCTGCGTAGTCGGCTAAGGCTTCGGGGGCATACTTTAGTAGCGGAGTGCGTCCCCAGCTATATGGCTCCTCAACAACTATCTTGCGATTGATAGTGTCTAAAGTGTCTATGCTCAATAGGTCAAGCATATCTTTAAGCTCTGTAATCGTAACCATAATTTATACCTCCTTCACTCTGAACTCAAAACCCATGTCTAAGCCGTATTCTTCAGGGGCTAAGACCATGTAGAGCTTACCTTTGAGTGATTCTTCTCCTGTGTCATTACCTTCATAGTCTGTAACGGGGATGTATTGTACTTTTCTATCGTCGTAAGCTTGCTTAACGGCCGATAACACTGGCTCTTTAAGCGGTCTGCCTATGAGGTCTAAAAAGATTAACTTCTTCGGTACAGATAAATCCTCCTGCTCTGTGGGTTCTGCTTCGGGAGAGAAATCAAGCTCTATACAACGCAATAGTAGGTTAAGTACGTATTCAGGTGGCTTACGACTACCTCCTTCCCAGCCTTGCAACGTTCGTAAAGGAATTTCGTATCTATCACATAATTCTTTTTGAGTAAGCCCTGCTTTTAAGCGGGCTTGCTTAATTTTATTTATATCAGTCACCTTTACAACCTCCTTATCAATACCATTGGCAAATATACGTACAATGAGCGACGCTCATTGAGCATTTATAAATAATATATGCTAATTGGAGCGTATTGTCAATAGCTTTTCTAAAATTTTATGCTCATTGAGCGTGTCATTTTCATTTAGTATGTGGTAACGCTTCTAATCGCTCTATAAGCTTCTCAAATTATTTGCACGATATTTTGGTCGACTTGGACTGTAAAAACCTCTTGTGGGTCGATGTCGCAAGAAATTTTAGGGTATAAAACATACCCCTTAGCCAAGGTTATCTGCTAAGGGGTAATCAAATGACCTAATGCATGAATCCCGTAGGGTCGAATAAAAAGTGTTTATTCTTCTACATAGCCTATACTTGTATCGATACCTATTGTATTCGTCGTACCATCCCAAGTTACGCCGATGTTGAACGCTTTGGCTATATCCCTGAGCTTGAAGTAGTTATTACCGTTGATAGTGTATGCTGTAAGGGATATTTCCTTGCCGTCCTTGTAAATCTTTGAGGTTGTAGGGTTAGCAACCTTTGCCTTGCCATCGCCCTTAGCCAACTCTCCACCTACAGGTGTGTAAGGTTTGTTGGAAATAAGGTTGATAGCATTGTTCTTGCTGTCCCACTTTACCTCAAAATTCTTCTCTGTTTTGTTCACGGCCTGTGCGAAGTCACGAAGTTTGAAATAGTTGTTGCCGTTGATAGTGTATGCCTCGAAAGTCACTGCCTTGCCATTTACAAGGACTTTAGAAGAAGTAGGGTTGGCGGTAATGACCTTCTCCCAACCCGCATAAAGAGTGGTGTTCCTTCTTACGATATTGGTGTTGAAATCCCAAGGCTCTGTGCAGTTCTTATCAAGATACCATCCAGTAAACTTATAGCCAGACTTCGTAGGGTTCGCAGGTTTAGTTAACTTAGTGTTAGCCTTGGACAGTCGTCAGCCTTTACAGCAGAACCACCGTTGGTATTGAAGCTGACTGTGTAGTTCACTGTGCCTTTTTGAAAGACTGCTACGAAGGACATATCCTTAGTCACCTTATCAGTGTATTCGTTCCAAATAGGTGCTTTGCTGTTGTTAAGGTCACGCCAGCCGATAAAAGTGTATCCTGCCTTTTCAGGAATTTTAACCTGTGGAAGTTTCGCTCCTTCGGAAACTATGACGTAAGCACAAGGGTCGCCGTATTCGTCTTCTCTTACATAGTGTGGAACTAATGACTTGTATGCGTTGTCAAGCTGGATTTCAAAGGATACTCTGTGTGTTCTTGCATAAAGTTTCATATAAGAAGAACTAAACTTATCAGTAGGTCTTACAGGATACTGGCCTTCTGCGTCAGCAGACAACTTAATATTCGCAAGTTCAGGTATTTTGCTGAAAGGAGTTCCAATAGGAACAGGTCCAACAGTCATAATCTTCTCACGAGAACTACTATCGTAAACTGTGATAGTTCCGTCCCAATCAGTATCTGTAACACCAGTCAACTTGTGGTTCTGAGACCATACCTCGATAGGAAGGTCAAACTCTCCACCAGTAGTGTCTACATGAACCCAACGACCATCTACAAACACTCTATTCCAAGCGTGTGCTCCCCACTCACCTGAGCCATAAGCCACACCGCCTACAGTCTTTGCAGGAAAACCTGCCAATCTATAAAACGCAGATGTTGTACTCGCAAAAGTTTCACAAGTTCCATACTGCCATTTAGGTAAATGCTTAAGGTGTTCTGGATTTGCCGTATAAGTATATATCATATTAAGGCTCAACCAATCGGCAATAGCCTTTGCCTTTTCGTATTCGTCTGTAATTCCAGCAATTATCTTCTTCACCTGCTGAGCAATTTCGCCCATAGAGTCCCCAGTGGCGTCCAACTGACGCTGATAGAAGTCAAAATCTACTGAAAAGTAATCAAGTGCATACTCGTCAGTTCTCTCCTTTGCGATAGCCTTCTTGTTTGATTCAAGTATTGAATTGTCGGCTGCGAAAGCCTGTGTAGGTAGCAGTGTCGCAACCATAACCACTGCCAACATAAAAGTTACAAGTTTCTTCATCATAATAATGATTACCTCCTTCTTAATCAATATTTAATCAAGTATTGCCAACTGAACCCCCCCAGATTGGCGTATTTTACGACACTATATACATGGATGATTATACCAAACTCGACAGCAAATTAAAAGACCTATTGAGGCAGGAAGCCCGATGGGGTCGGATAAAACTCAAAATAGCCTGTTGACTAAAGGTTCGTGGCCCGGTATATATTATCTAAAGTGTTCATAAAGTTGTATTTACTAAACGAATATTCTTAAATAGTATGGAAGAAGTTTTACGAACTCTGCTAAAGGTTGTTTTTAGTTGTACGTTTGAGTACACTTTTTCGTACTCAATAATTTAAGGAGGTAATGTTATGAGTAGGGTGTATGGTTATGCAAGGGTCAGCTCTACAGAGCAGCATCTTGACAGGCAAATAAAAGCTCTGACAGCTTACGGGGTTGAGGACAGACACATAATCACTGACAAGCAGTCTGGTAAAGACTTTTCACGCCCAGGATATAAGACACTTAAAGAGCAACTGCTGCGGTCTGGGGATGTCCTTGTAATTAAAGAGTTGGACAGACTTGGTCGAGACTACGAGGCAATTAAAAATGAATGGCACGAGTTGCGACAGATGGGCGTTGACATAGTCGTTATGGATATGCCTATTCTATCGACTGCGGATAAAAGCGACTTAGAAAAGGTGCTTATTGCCAACATTGTCTTTGAACTGCTGGCTTATCTGTCAGAAAAGGAACGAATAAAAATCAAGACCCGCCAAGCTGAGGCATCGCCGCAGCCAAGCAGAAAGGTGTTAAGATGGGACGTCCTAAGACTTCTCTACCTGCCAACTTTGAAAGTGAGGTACGTAAGTGGAAGGAAGGCAAACAAACTGCCACTGAAACTATGCAGGCTCTAAATCTTAAACGAACAACTTTTTATAAATTGATTAAGGAGGTGAATGTGCTATGATGACTATGTGTCCGTCGTGCTTTGAACTATATGCAGACATCTGGTCTAAGCCCTGCTGTAAATGTTCTGATAAAACAATCACCGTCAGCGTAGAGCTTATACGAGCAACTCAACTGCTCTTATCCAGAGGCTTCAAAGTATCTGCAGCAACGTGCGAAACCGATAAAGACAGCTGTAGTAACTATGTGACCCGTATTGACATCTATTTTGAGGAATTATACCCTGACTCGATGTTTTCAGAACTCCCGCCAGACTGGGAAATATGTGACTACTATCACGTAGTTGATGGCGGGCAGGCTCTGGAAAGACCTGCTACGGTCTTGACGTGTATCTGTGTACATCCCGATGACGTGACTGGCAGTGGTGATAGCATAGCTTTCGACCGTTTGATAACTATAACAAACTTTGAGTCATGGCTGGAAGAAAAAGACCCAGATGCCTGTAAATCCTTAATTGTTCTTGCAGGCTGCGTATAAAGAGAGAACCCTCACGGCGGATAAAACCGCTCCGAGAGGGTTTTTGATTTATGACATAATTGACGTATTCCCGCACTCTAATGCAAGTACGACAGACACAATAACATAGTCTTTTATCTGCTTATTACGTCCAAAATCACCTGCTGGGTCAAAAGTGATATGACTCGCAAAGTGCCTAAAATTAAAGATTTCTACGAATCTGTACGACGTATTCCCACTATGCACTCGACGTGATAGGTCCACGGAAACATGTCCACCGGCTGAACTTCCCGAACCTCAAACCCGCCTTCAGCTAAATACTTCAAATCCCTTGCCAACGTCGCAGGATTACAGGATACATAAACAATCCTCTCCGGCTTCATATCCACCAAGGTCTTTAATACCGCCTCATCGCACCCCTTCCTTGGAGGGTCAACCACCACAACATCGGCGCGTATGCCCCTATCATACATCTCAGGTATAACCTTCTCCGCCTCTCCGACTATAAACTCCGCATTTTCCACTCCGTTCACCCTGGCATTTTCCTTTGCATCATTAATTGCCGCTTCGACAACCTCAACACCATAAACCTTTTTCGCCTTCTGTGATAAAAACAGCGAAATAGTTCCTATGCCGCAATACAAATCAAAAACGGTTTCTTCTCCCGTAAGCTGCGCATACTCCAACGCCTTGGTGTAAAGCACTTCGGTTTGAATCGGGTTCACCTGGAAAAAAGACAGAGGGATATGTTGAACTTAAAATCTCCTATATAATCAGTAATGGTATCCCTTCCATAGACAACTATATTTTCATCGCCCAATATAACATTCGTCTTTTTTGCATTAACATTTAAGACAATACTTTTTATCTCCGGAATCTCTTTTACCAGCTTCTCCGAAAGCTTCTTCTGTCCCGGTATGTTCCTTCCGTTAATGACCAAAACCACCATTACCTCACCGGTCTTAAAACCGACACGGGTCATAATATGCCGAACTAATCCCTCACCCGTAATTTCATCATATGTACTTATACCATTTTCCTCTATAAATTCCTTAACAATATCCCTTACCCTGTCGCTTACAGAATGCTGAATACCACATGTGGAGCAGTCAATAATCTCGTGAGACTTTTTGGCATAGAATCCTGCCCTCACCCCATCCTTATATCTTCCCACCGGGTATTGGGCTTTGTTTCTATAATTTAACGGCTGTTCCATCCCGATAGCATCATGTACTACAACACCTTCCAGTCCGCCAATTCTTCTGATATTCTCCCTTACAATGCCGGTCTTAAACTTAAGTCCCGCTTCATAATTCATATGCTGTAGACTGCAACCGCCGCATCTTTTATATGAAGGGCAAAAAGGCTCCGTTCTATCTGCAGAAGGTTCCAAAACTTTAAGGAGTTTGCCGATGGCATAACTCGTTTTAACCTTTATAATCTTTATTTCCACCTTTTCTCCCTCAATCGGCCCGTCCACAAAAACCGTAAAATTGTCTATCCTTCCGACCCCCTGCCCCTCATGGGTCATTCCGGTAATGTCAATAGTGTAAACCTCATTTTTCTTTACCAAAGCCAAAGCTTTTACCGCCTTTCATATACATTTCATTCTACAAATTGAGTATATATCTACAAGGAATATTCTCTCATGACATTTCAAAACAGTACTTTTCAAATCTAATTAAAGCCAAGTACATTTGCTATTTTCTTTGAATCCAACGTTTATTATACACAACTTTACCGACGAGTTAAATAACCGAACAATAAAACAGATTAACCCCTCTACGAATTTTGGCAAAAAAATAGCCCTATTGAGGGACAAGAATTTGAATCAGTTTTCCTTATTGTTAATTATTACACATATTTCTATAATTTATACCTTGTATTGTAAATATTTTCATTATGCTCCTTGTTTTTTCAACGGCAATACATAAGGTCTGTTGCCGTTCATTCCGTCAATTATAAAAGGCTTTACACCATATACCTTTTTAACAATCTCTTCCGTAAGAACCTTTTGTGGCTCTCCCTGCGCAACAATTGCCCCATCCTTGAGCATTATCAAATGGTCGCAATACATAGAGGCAAAATTCAAATCGTGCAAAACCGCAACAATTGATTTTCCTTCCTTCGCCATCTTCCCGGCAAGTTCCAAAATCTCTATCTGATGTTGAATATCAAGATGGGAAATTGGCTCATCCAGAAGCACTATATCGGTCTCTTGCACTAATGCCCGGGCAATAAAACCCTCTGCCTTTCCCCACCGCTTATTTCATTAATCCTCCTGTCCTTAAGGTGCCACACATTTGAAGCAATCATAGCCTTTTTTGCAATCTCCCGGTCTTTTACACTTTCGGTCTGAAACCTCTTTATATATGGATACCTTCCCATAAGTACAACATCCATAACCGGGTAATCATAGGTAATAGCAGTACTTTGATAGAGGCATGCAACTTTTTTTGAAAACTCCCTCGCCCTCATTCTGCCGATATCCTCACCATCAACAAATATTGCACCGCTTTGGGGGCGAAGCGCCTTTGCCATGCTCTTTAAAAGCGTTGTTTTACCCGACCCGTTTGGACCAAGAATCCCGTAAAACTGGCCTTTCTCTATCTCCAATGATACACCTTTTAACACATTAAAGTCTCCAAAGGATACTTCTATATTTCTAACCTCAATTGAATATTCCTTGACCTGCCTCAATCAAACCACCTTCTTCTTGCTTCTTATCAGAATCGAAATAAAATATGGTGCTCCAAACATTGACGTCAGTACTCCCACCGGAATTTCCGATGTCGGAATCCTGGATATTGTATCGCAAAGTACCAGAAATATTCCCCCTCCTATTGCCGAAAAGGGAAGAACTGTCCTGTTGTCCGAACCGGATACCAGCCTTACCGTATGGGGAATAATCAGTCCCACAAACCCAACGACACCGCTCACTGCCACACAGGCAGCAACAATAACCGAGCAAATTACAAGCAGCAGCTTTTTTACTCTTTCCACCTCAACGCCAAGGCTTCTTGCCTCATCCTCTCCGGCAGCAATTATGTTAAGCTCCCTGGCAAAAACGCAAACAAGAATTGTACCTCCAATAACCAACGGAACAAGTATCAGCAGTTGCTTCCAAGAAGTATAGGCCATACTTCCCATCATCCAGTAAGTAATACTTGATACTTTATCACGGTTCAAAACCATCAATACCGACATAATGGAGGATGCAAAAAAGCTAACCGCCACACCGGCAAGCAAGAGATGAGTATTGGAAAGCTTAGCTCCCGTTTTTGCTATGCTAAAGACGATAAAAACCGTAAGAAGCGAAAAAACAAAGGCTGCTGCCGTAGTAATACCAAACCCTCCAACAATTTTATCGGCTCCCGTCACAATAGCAATCGAAGCCCCCAGAGCCGCCCCTGCCGACACTCCCAAAACATAGGGGTCTGCCATGGGATTTGCAAGCATTCCCTGGTATGTTGCTCCCGCCGCCGAAAGACCCAGTCCTATAACCGCAGCAGCAATTACTCTGGGAAGCCTTATATTAATCACTATAAGCTCATGGGTCCTGCTTACTTCGCCTCCTGCTATAAATCTTCCCAAAAAGGGTATTCTGCGAATCAGAATATATATGGCATCAAATATTGATATATTGGCTGCACCAACTGTTATAGAAGCCAGTATCAGCAGTAATAAAAGCAAGCCTCCAAAAATTAAGGCAAGCCTATATCTATACTTTTTATCACCAAACGACATTTATTCTTCTCCATTTCATTCAAATGCTTCAGGATGAATTATTCTGGCAAGCTCCAAAAGCCCATCGGCAACTCTTGGCCCCTGCCTGTCCAACATGTTGTTGTCTATTTCAAAAAGCTTTCCGCCTCTAACCGCCGAAAGTTCCTTGTATCCGTCGGCGCTTTCAATTCCTGCCTTCGAAGCGTAGAACTTCGAGCATATCAGTATGTCAGGATCCTTTTCAAGAAGGCTCTCAATGTTGTATTTCCAGCCCTCCACATCATCTGCCGCATTTTTGCCCCCTGCCATCTCAATCATACGGGCAATGAATGTATCCCTTCCTGCAGTATAATCTCCATATTCACCATAGCCCATAACATAATAAACACTAGGTTTTTCAAGGCCATCAACCTTGCTCTTTACAAGCTCCACTTTTTCCTTCATTTCCGCAACAACGCTGTTTGCCTCATCTCGGGCATTGAGCAAAAGACCTATATTTTCAATTATATCATAAACTCCTTCAAAGTCCTTTTCAGCCTGAAAGATAGCCACTTTGACACCGGCTTCCTCAAGCTTTTGCAGCATCTCCTTCGTAAAGATAGTGGATGTTATAACAATATCCGGCTGAAGTTCAACTATTTTTTCAACATTTGGCTGGTCAATGTTTCCTATCGACTCAATATTTTGCACCTCTTCAGGGTAATCGCAATAATCGGTACGTCCCACCAGCTTGCCCTGCTGGCCTAAAGCAAAAATTATCTCCGTTATACTAGGAGCAACCGATACTACCCTCTCGGGCTCCTTGTCCAAGGTTACTTCCCTGTCATAGGAATCTTTCAAGGTTACGTTATATCCGCCGGTATTATCATTTAATTCGTTGACTTCCCCACTTTTATTGCATGATGAAAACGCAAAAATCAGTATTGCTGCCATTAAAACCGGCAATACTTTTTTTTCAAAAAAATGCTTCTTTTGTTCTTCATATTAATACTCTCCTTTAAAAGAAAATCAAATCATAATAAACTCATAATTACAAAAAATTAAGCCTCCTAAGCTATGCAAAGTTTAAGAGGCATAAATCCGTTTGCAGTTATGCAAATCACTACACCCCCCTATCACTCGTAGAGTTTATGGTGTTATTTACAGGCAGGTCTTCTGACTTAGGTTCATCAACTCTTCATACCTTCCAGTTTCCCAGTGGCAATAATCTGAAGAGCTTCCCCCTCACAGCCGGCGGGACCGTGCAGGAATCTCACCTGCTTCCCTATTAATCTGCATACAAATATGCACGAACCTGTAAACCACTGTATTCAATTGTCTAAAATCTATCATAAATAATTTCTCAGGTCAATATAATCATGACAATTTTTACTATCGTTTTTTCTAAATTTCTATTGTTATTCCTTTTATTCTACTTTTGACCCGCATTGTGAACAGAACTTTGTTCCCGGTGAAAGCTTTGTCCCGCAATTGCTGCACGCCTGTTCCTGCTTTTCTCCGCATTCCGGGCAGAATTTTGCTCCTTTGTTAATTTCATGGTTACATTTAATGCACCTATCCTTCTCTTCTACGAGAGACTTGCCGCAGTTAGGACAGAATTTTGTCCCTAAAGGCGCACTGGCTTTACATGCCGAACATACTACCCCCTGCTGCTGCGGTTGAGGTTGAGGCTGATAATATTGAGGATTTTGCTGAAAACCTCCGCCAAAAACCTGCCCCATCATATTGCCTATTGCAGCTCCGGCTCCCATTCCCGCGCCCATACCGGCAAAGGAACCTCCTCCCTGATTTCCTGCAGCAGTGTTCATTGCATCGAGAGTCCTCTTTTTGGCGTAAGTATCCATACCACCCATCAAATTTATCTGAGCACCTTCCTGGTAAGCTTTTCTGAGCTCTTCAGGAAGAATCAACGATTCGACTGTAAGTTCAGCCAGCTCAAGTCCTAAAGCTTCAAACTTGCTCTTCGCATTTAGCTTAACCATCTCCGCGAACTCAGGCATATTGCTCTGCATCTCGAAGAAGGATTTCTTTGACTCTGCCACCGTATCTTTAAGATACGTCATAATGTACGACCTTAAAGTCTTTGTCAGGTCCTGAGTTGCCATAGTACCCCTTGTTCCGGAAACATCCCGCAGGAATTTTACCGGATCGGACACCCTGAAAGAATAGGTTCCTCTTGCTCCGACTTCAATAGGGCCGAACATAGGATCCAACATCGGAAGGGGTGACTGGGTACCCCAAGTCTGTTCGGTAAACAGTCTGGTATTTATAAAATACACCTCTGCCTTAAAAGGTGAATTGAATCCGTATTTCCACGATTTCAACTTTGTGAGAATCGGCATGTTTTCTGTTGTCAGTTCGTATCTTCCGGGTTCAAAAACGTCCGCCAATTGACCTTCGTTTATGAATACGGCCACCTGGGACTCCCTGACAGTAAGCTGGGCCCCCATTTTTATTTCTTTGTTTGCTACAGGAAAACGATAAACTATAGTATCTGCTGTAGAATCAGTCCACTCGATTACTTCAATGAATTGTCCTTTGATAAAATTTATCAAACCCATTTTAAACACCCCTTTTTTTTAAGAAGTATAAAAGCATATCGTTATGCTTTTTTAATTTCTGCTTTGGAAAAGCAATTAAAACAATCACCTTCTATTTTACCACATACTTTTTACAATTTAAATCTTTTATTTTTGTAATAATTATTTA